>CANLGS010000159.1 GCA_947490035.1 Gemmataceae bacterium | reverse complement strand
CGAGCGCGATGCGCTGCTTCTGACCGCCGGACAGGTTCGCGGGGTACTGCTCGGCCTTCTCTTCGAGCCGCACGAGGTGGAGCATCTCGTTCACGCGCTCGCGAATTTTCGCTTCCGGCCACCTCCGCACGCGCAACCCGAACGCGACGTTCTCGAACACGGTCATGTGGCGGAACAGCGCGTAGTGCTGGAACACGAAGCCCACGTTGCGGTCGCGTGCGGAATGCTTGGTGATGTCGTCGTCGCGGAAGTGGACCGTGCCGGAGTCGGGCACTTCCAGCCCCGCGATCACGCGCAGCAGAGTGGTCTTGCCGGACCCGGACGGGCCGAGCAGCGCGACCAGTTCCCCGGCCGGGCACTCGACACTCACGTTGTCCAGCGCGACGAAGTTGCCGAACCGCTTCGTCACGTTTTGGGCTGTAATGGACATGAGTTGTTCCTGCAACAGAGAAGAGCCGCAGATGACGCAGAAGGACGCAGATCAAGACAGAAGACCGTGTTCAAAACACCCCGTCTCTAGGTTTTATCTGCGTCCTTCTGCGTCATCTGCGGCTCTTCACTGCCTTCCGCCTTCTGCCCTCGGACGCGGCCTTCGACCCACACCTTCAGCAGGAGCGTGACGACGGCGAGCATCGTCAGCACCGACGCGAGCGCGAATGCGGCCGGGCTGTTGAAGTCCTGGAACAACACTTCCACTTGCAGCGGCATCGTGCAGGTTTCGCCCGCGATCCGTCCCGATACCACGTACACCGCGCCGAACTCGCCCATCGCGCGGGCGTTGCACAGGATGACGCCGTACAGCAGCCCCCACTTGATGTTCGGCAGCGTGATCCGCCAGAAGATCTGCCGGCCGTTCGCGCCGAGACTCAGCGCCGCGAGTTCTTCGTCGGGGCCGATGGCTTCCATCACCGGGATCAGTTCGCGGGCGACGAACGGGAGCGTCACGAACGTGGTCACGAGCACGAGACCGGGCACGGTGAACAGCACGCGCAACCCGTTCGCTTCGAGCCACGGCCCGAACACGCCCCAGCCCGCGAACAGGATCACGAACATCAGACCCGCGACGATCGGCGACACGGAGAACGGCACGTCGATGAGCGTGACGAGGAGCGTGCGGCCGGGGAACTTGAACCGCGTGATCGCCCACGCCGCCGCGACCCCGAACACCAGATTGCACAGCACCGCGAGCGGTGCCACCATCAGCGTGAGTAGCACCGCGTGCCGCGTGTCGGCGTCGCCGGTGAGGTTGTTCCAGTACGCGCCGGCGCCGTCGGCGAACGCTTCCACGAACACGCTGATAACGGGGATCACGACGAGCACCGTCATCGCGAGCAGCGCCAGCGACGTGAGCGTGATTCGCACCCACCGCGGGTCTTGAGAGCGCGGAGTGCGGAGTGCGGAGTGCGGAACGGAAGAACCCGAACCGCTGGGCACGCCGTCGGACGGTGAGAGGTCTTCTGTCTTCAATTCCGCACTCCGCATTCCGCGCTCAGGCGCTTCGCCGTGAGAGGGCTTCGAGGCGGTTGATGAACACGAGCATCACGAACGACGCGGCCAGCAACACGGTCGCGATCGCGGTCGCTTCGCGGTAGGAGTTCGGACGGCCCTCTTCGAGCCGGCTGACGATCAGGAACGCGGCGATCTCCGTCTTGAACGGCATGTTGCCGGACACGAAGACGACGCTGCCGTACTCGCCCAACCCGCGCGCGAACGCGAGCGCGAACCCCGTGAGTAAGCCCGGCAGGATCGCGGGGAACGTGACCCGCCGGAACGTCTGCCAGCGCGACGCGCCGAGCAGCCCGGCCGCTTCTTCCGCTTCGGCGTCGAGGGCGCCCAACACCGGTTGCAGCGTCCGCACCACGAACGGGAACCCGATGAACACCAGCACCAGCACGACCGCGAGCCGCGAGTACGCGCCTTCAATGCCGAGTGGCACGAGGAACCGGCCGAGCCACCCGTTCGCGACGTACAGGTTCGAGAACACCAGCCCCGCGACCGCCGTCGGCAGCGCGAACGGCAGATCGACGAGCGCGTCGAATATCCGCTTGCCGGGGAACTCGTATCTCACCAGTACCCACGCGATGAGCAAGCCAAGAATGGCGCTGATGCACGCGGCAATGAATGAGGCGCCGAAGGTGAGTGCGTAAGCGGCCCGCGCGCGTTCCGTCCACACCGCGGCGCGGAATTGGTCCCACGTAAGTTGGGTGGCAGTCACCACGCACGCGCCTAGCGGTATAATCACCAGCACGCTCAAATACAGGAGCGTGAAGCTGATGCTCAACCGGTAGCCGGGCAGGATTCGCGGGTTCGCCTGTGCCATCGCTACCTTGTTTATGACGCCGCACGCCGATCTGCAAGTTCGGCCATTTACCTTGTCACGTTCACGCCAATTCGCGAGTCACTGATGGGCAAGAAAGCACCGCGAACCGCGCCGGCACCGAGCCCGCCGCCCGCACGGAAGTTCCCGCTGTGGATTCTCCCCGTGGTCTTCCTCGCGGGTCTCGGCTTCGTGCTCTTCGCGATCGGCTTGAGCAGCGCGGAGTACGAGGTGGACGAATCGCCGCCGCCAATGGTCACAATCCCCGGCGGCACGTTCTGGATGGGCCGCGTCGATGGGCCAGCCGACGAGCGACCCGTGCATGAGGTGACCGTGTCGGCGTTCGAGATGGACGCGACCGAGGTCACGGTGGGACAGTTCGCGATGTTCGTGAAGGCGACCGGCTACGTCACGATTTCCGAGCGCGTGCCCGACGCGCGGAAGTATCCGGACGCGGACCCCGCGTACCTCAAGCCGGGTTCCGCGGTGTTCGTTCCAATGGAAGCCGATCTCGGCGGCCCCGCGGTGTGGTGGCGGTACGTCATCGGCGCGAACTGGCGCCACCCCGAAGGGCCGGAGAGTTCGGTGAAGGGAAAGAAGAACTACCCCGCGGTGCAGATCGCGTGGGACGATGCCGACGCCTACGCGAAGTGGGCCGGCAAGCGGCTCCCCACCGAAGCCGAGTGGGAGTGGGCCGCGCGCGGCGGGTTGGACCGCAAGCCCTACTGTTGGGGCGATGACAAGAATGGCGAGGACGGCAAGTGGTGCGCGAACGCCTACCAGGGGAAGTTCCCGGCCGAAGACAGCGGCGCCGATGGCTTCATCGGACTTGCGCCGGTGAAGAGCTTCCCGCCGAACGGCTACGGGTTGTACGACATGAGCGGCAACGCCTGGGAGTGGTGTTCGGACTGGTACGACCCCGGCTACTACGCGGTGTCGCCGAAGGACAACCCGAAGGGACCGGCGGAAGGCGCAATCGGTGTCGAAGGCGAGCGCCAGCCGCAGCGCGTCCGGCGCGGCGGCTCGTTCCTGTGCGACGACAAGTACTGCCGGCGTTACGTGCCGAGCGCGCGCGACAAGAACCCGCCCGACAGTAGCGCCAACCACACCGGCTTCCGGTGCGTAAAGGACGTGAAGTGAACAGTCTTGAGAGTGGTCCGCTCGCTCCGCGAGCGGTGCTTCGCAACTGAGTATCGCAACGACGATGTTCCCATTGCCTCTCCGCGCGTACCGCACCGCTCGCGGAGCGAGCGGACCACTCTCAAGACCTTGCCGCGAGCAACCCTTCGCGGTACGCTGCCCTTCGTTCCCGTTGTGTTTAGCTCGCTGCTTTGCAGCAGAACGATGTTGCGTCGTCCGAGCGCATTCCGCTTCGCACAGCGCGGGGAAGGCTGTTCCAGCACCGCTTTCGGACTCACTTCGACGTGGGCACCGACGGTCTGGAACAACCTCGTGGGTCGCGGTTCCGTCGGTGCCCACGTCGAAGTGAGTCCGGCGGTGCTGTGAGCCTTCCGCGCATCAGGTCGGGTAGTAAACACTGACGGGAACACCGCGGGCCGGGGAGCGATCCTCGGCTCGCGTCGTTTTGTGGCGCGCGGCTCGGCTTCGTGAGTCGCCCCGGAGGTTTAGATTTAGCCCGCCTGCGCCGAAGATTTCGCGGGTAAGGCATCCAGAGGCCACGAGTGCGGGTCGATGTCGCCCGGTATGAGAAACTCCACCCGGTTGTTATCGACCTCGACGACGAAGCGAACTTTACGTTGTCGCATCACTTGGCGATAGGCATTGACCGCATCCGCCGGGCACGAGAGTACCTGCCAGGACTCGAAGACCGACGACCGCACCGTTGCCAGGATGTCCTCAAACGCCTCCGTGTCCCGATCGTGGTAATACACGTATCCCCACCGATCGACGGCGTGATCGATGTCCGCGCCGTTGAGCGCCGCTTGGAGTGCGGCGTTCAGCTTCGGCGGCATGAAGCGGAAGGTTCGGTTCATTCGCATGGCTGCCTCGCTCGACTCAATTGGGAAGCATAATGCAGGTGGTGTGCCCGCAGTCGCACCCGTTCTTCCCACCGGGGTGGTGGCATCCCTGCTGCTGACACTTGCCTTCGGCCGCATCTTTCGCTTTATCGCGCGTCGTCCCTTCTCCGCCGAACACCGACTGACAGTCGTTCGTGCAGTTGCCCCGAGGCTTCGTGGCGCATCTCCATCTCTTCTTCGCGGCGGTCGATGTCTTGGGCATTTTACACGGTTCCTGAGTTCAGTTGTCCGCGAGCCAGCCACACTACCACCGCACGAGCGAACGACCAACCGAAATGAACCCGCTCCCTTGGCGGGTTTGAACGACACCGCGGACGGCTCGAGCACTGTTCGAGCCGTCCGCGGTGTCGTTCAAAGTAGGTGCCGCTTGCCGAGCGGCACGGGCGGACCCGCGTGGAAGCGACACGGACATCCGGAAAGCGATGCGAGTTGGGCCGCCGTGCCGCTCGGCTCGCGCACCTACTTCCCAATGCAGTACAGCCGCTCCTCGCGGCGGCCCTTGTCCTTCACCGCCACGCGCATGAAGATGTGGCCGCCGCACACGGCCGGCGTCGCGAACGCCTCATCGCCCAACCGGTTCTCCGAAACCGTCTCGAATTCCTTCGGCGTCGCCTTGAATACGAACGTCCGCCCGGCCTCGTTGGTCGCGAAGATGTGATCGCCGACCATCACCGGCGACGCGGTGAACGTGCCCGCGAGCCGCTCCTTGCCCTTCCACATCTCCGCGCCCGTGTCGCTCTTCCAGCACATCGGGTTGCCGTCGTCCGTCACCGCGTACAGGTGGCCGTCGCGGACCAGCATCGACGGCACGTACACCCGCGACTTGTTCTCCCACGCCAAACCGGTGCCGTCGAGTTTGAACGCGGCGACGTGGTTCTTCGGGTAGCCGCCGCTGACGAACACGTGCTTGCCGTCTGTCACGGTGGAGGTCACGCACTCGGTGGTCGAACCCTTCACCTCCCAGTTCTCCTTCCCGGTGAGCGGGTCGAGGCTGGTCACAAGGTCGCACCCGGTCAGGACGAGTTGCTCTTTGTCGCCCACTTTCACGATGATCGGCGACGCGTAGTTCGGCGCCTGCGGCCGCTTCCGGCTCCAGACGACTTTGCCCGTCGCGCGGTCGAGGCCCGCGAGCAACCCGGTCCCCTTGTTGTCGGCGGTGACCAGCAGGAGTGGCCCGAACACGGTCGGCGACGAGCCGAACCCCTGGTGCAGCACGTAGTCGGTCACCTTCGTCTGCCACACCTTTTTGCCGGTCAGGTCGAGCGCGGTCGCGTGGATCGCGCCGCCGTTGAGGAAGTTGATGTACACCTTCTCACCGTCGCACGCGGGGGTAGATGAGGCGTGCGTACTCTTGCCGTTGCCGCCCTTCGCGAAGTTCCCCTTGTGAACCTCCGTCTGCCAGAGTTGCTTGCCGGTCTTGCGGTCGAGGCACAACACCGACTGCACTTCGGCGTCCGGGTCGGCAGTGGCGAGGAACACGCGGTCGCCCACGATACTCATCGAACCGTGCCCGCGACCGGGGATCGCGGCTTCCCACAGCACGTTCTTGTCCTTCGCCCACTCCAGCGGCACCTTCTGATCGGGCGCCGCGACGCCGTCGCGGGTCGGGCCGCGCCACCACGGCCAGTCGGCCGCGCCCACCGCGATCTTGCCCGGCTCCGCGGCCGGCAGTTGAGACGCGAGCGTAACGGCGGGGATGGTCGCGAGAAACGTGCGGCGGTTCATGGGGTGGGTTCCGCAGGAAGGAGTGTTGAGTTGAGATTACGGGGGCGGTCGCGGCGAGCAAGCACGGCGGGCCGCAGGTGGACAGGGAGACTGCGTTCGCGTTCAAGCCTAATTACCACGCCAAGAGTTCGGAACGCCGAGTCTGCAAACACCCCAGATACCCCAGTATTCCCAGTTAATTTCGCGCATGATGTCCAGTCTTGCCTTGATAAGAAGTCCAATTATTTTGATTGTTCCATTTTTGCCAACTTTAAGGTTCCCGATCGTGTCGGCTTCGTCTATAAACGGCACTTCCCCGTGGCATGTACGGTGCGGGGTCGCCCTCCATGTGGTTACACCAGGAGTATGACGAGATGACCACGATGATTCTGGCCGCGATCGCCCTGACCGGTTCGCTGGTTCCCGTGGCGAAGCCCGAGTTCCAGGCCCAAACCGATTACGGCCAGGCACTGCGGCAAGCCGCCGCCGAAGGCAAGCCGATGGCGGTGCTGATCGGGCACGGCAACCCGTTCACCAAGATGATGGGCGACGCTGCCCTCCCGGAAGCCACCGCCAAGCTGCTCCGCGACAAGTTCGTCTGCGTCACCGTAGACGTGGACACCGACAGCGGGGCGAAGCTGGCGAGCCAGTTCCAGCTCACCGACGGGCTGGTCATCAGCAGCGTCGGCGGCACCCACCAGGCGCTGCGGCAGTCGGGCACGGTCAGCGTGACCGACCTGACGAAGCACACCGCCGCCTACGCGGGCACGACCGGCACCCCGGCGACGACCGTGTCGGTCGGCGCTCCGGTGGTGACCAGCACTTCGGGTTACACCCCGGCCGCGACCGCCGCGCCGTCTCCGGCGGGCTACTCGCCGGTTTACGGCGGGGCGATCTTCCCAGGGACGTACTCACTCCCCTCGGGCGGTTGCGCCAACGGGCAGTGCGGCACCCCAGCCACGACCACGTTCCGCCGCCGCTAACGCGAACGGACGGGACGTAAAAACACGCGGCCGGCGGTTCTCCAACCGTCGGCCGCGTGCGCAGGGTCACCCTCCGGGTGCGCTCATTTGTTCGGGCCGCCCTTGACCGGCGTTCCGGGCGAGGTCGGGAGCGGAAGAATTGCGTCGCCCGGCGCGGGGTACGGGATCGCGGGCGGGCGGATCATATCGGTCGGCGACGGCATGTGCAGTTTGTCCGGGCGCGGGCCGCCGGGCACGATCGACGGATAGCCAGGATACCCGCCACCGGGAATTACGGTCGAAGGCACCCCCGACGGGCACGGCACCGGTTGGCCGGTCATCGCGTCGAAGCACCCGGTGTTGCGGCCGACCGTCTGGCACGGCATGTCTTGCTTCGCGTTTGACGTGAACAACCCCGGCCGGCGATCGCCGCACCGCGACCGGCAGCCCATCTGGGCGGCGAGCAGGACGGCAGCACCAATCAACAGCGACCGGCGGAACATCGCAGAACCCTTTCGCGTGGTGCGGCGTCCGGCCGCGTCGTGTCGTCCTCCCCAACTTCGCTAATTTTGCGCGCGGAGCGAGGTTCCGCAACGGAACGCGCGCAACAATACCCCCGCGCGCAAGAGTTGCGCCGGGCGCTCTCCACCCAACCTCTGTTGTTGGAATAACTGGCAGGACGTGCGTAACGAGAACGCCTTCGCCAGTTTAACTGAGGTGGAAAACGAACACGCCCGCGAACCAGAGTTCGCGGG
>CANLGS010000158.1 GCA_947490035.1 Gemmataceae bacterium | reverse complement strand
CGATCCGTGCCGCGCCAGAACGGGAACCCGCCCAGTCGTTTCGGGCCGGCCGCGCTCACCGGCGGCAACCGCACTTCGCCGCACAAATCCGCCGGCAGCGGACTACTCGCCCAGAACGCGGCGGCATCTGCCGGCAGCGGTTCGGGCGGAGCCGCCGGTTCCGGTGCCGGCTCCGCGACTTGCGGTTTCGCCCCGGGCGCCGCGAGCCGACCGCAGACCATCTCGCGGTCCGCGCCCCGCAGCCGGAACAGCAAGAACGGGTCGCGGTCGAACTCCTCACCGAGCAAGTAGTACACCGCCGCGATGTGCTTACACGGGTTCGAGTAATCCGGGCACGAACACGCCGTCTTGATCTCCCTCAGCGACTTCGGGAACAGCGACAGCCCCGCCTTCGTGAACGCCGTCTCGATGTCCTGCGGCATTTCTCCCGCGAGCAATTTGGCCGCGAACACCGCCTGCGCGTTCAACTCGCCGATCAGTTTCTCCCAGTCCTTCTCCGCCAGTTTCGGAATCTCGATCGTCACGGCGTAGGGCTTCGGCATCGAGCCTTGCACCTTCGCCGTCACTTTGCCCGGCGCGATGTTGATGGCCGTCACCTGCCCCTTGCGGGCATACGAGCGACCGCGAGCTAACCGGCTTCCAATGTTGAAGCTCTCCAGCACGGCGATCCACCGCTTCGCCCACCACGACTTGCCGAACGCGCCGGTCTTCGACTGCGCCTTGATGCCGCCCTTCACGGCCTTCGGCTTGGACTTGGGGTAGAAGTCGCGGAACCACATGCGTTAGTCCTCCACGGCGTCGGGTCGGAGTGCGAGCACCTCGCGCAACTGATCGTCGCCCAGTTCGGTCAGCATCGCCTCGCCGGTGCCGACCACCTGCGCGGCCACACCGCGCTTGCGAGTCAGCATCTCGTCGATCTTCTCTTCCAGTGTACCCGAACACACGAACGCGTGAACTTGCACCGTCCGCGTTTGCCCGATGCGGAACGCGCGGTCGGTGGCCTGCGTCTCGACGGCCGGGTTCCACCAGCGGTCGAAGTGGAACACGTGCGTCGCGGCGGTCAGGTTCAACCCGGTGCCGCCGGCCTTCAGCGAGAGCAGAAACACCGGTGGCCCGGCAGCCGTTTGGAATCGCTCCACCATCGCGTCGCGCTGCTTGCGTGAGGTGCCGCCGTGAAGGAAGAGCACTTCGCGGGCGAAGGTTTCTTGCAGGTGTCGGCGGATGATGTCGCCCATCTCGGTGAACTGCGTGAACACGAGCGCCTTGTCGCCGGCGTCGAGCAACTCTTCGAGCATCTCGGTGAGCCGCGCGAGTTTGCCCGACCGGTTGGGGATCGCCGAGCGGTCGCCCAGGAACTGCGCCGGGTGGTTGCAAATCTGCTTGAGCTTCGAGAGCGCGCCGAGAACCAGTCCCTTCCGCTGAATGCCTTCGGCCCCGGTAATGTCCTTGTCCAGTTCGTTGACCACCGCGGCGTAGAGCGAGGCCTGCTCGCGTGTGAGCGTGCAGAACTCGGTGGTTTCGATCTTCGCCGGCAGGTCGCGGATCACGGTCGAGTCGGTCTTCAGTCGCCGCAGCAGGAACGGCCCGGTTAACTTCTTCAATCGCTCCATTGCCTCGACATCTTGGTGCCGCTGAATCGGGGTGAAGAAGTCGCGTCGGAACGCGGCCGCGCTGCCGAGCAAGCCGGGGTTCAGGAACTGCCCGATGGCCCACAAGTCGCCGACGTGGTTCTCGACCGGCGTACCGGTGAGCGCGACGCGGTACTCAGAGGTCATCGCGCGTGCGGCTTGCGCGGTCTTCGTGTTCGGGTTCTTCACCGTCTGCGCCTCATCGAGAATCACGCCGGACCACTTCATCGGCTCGAACAATTCCTGGTCGCGCGCGAGCAACCCGTAGCTCGTGAGGACGACCGCGGCGCTCGCGGCGGCTTTCTTGAGTGCGGTCTTCGTTTTCGCGCGGTTCGGCCCGTGGTGAATCAGTAGCGGAAGGTCCGGCGCGAACCGTGCGGCCTCGCGCGACCAGTTGCCGACCACCGACATCGGACACACCAGAAGGACCGGCTTCTTCTCACCGCTGTCGCGGTCGCGCAGGAGGAGTGCAAGCGTCTGAATCGTTTTGCCGAGTCCCATGTCGTCGGCCAAACACGCGCCCAAACCCCAGCGCCGCAGGAACGCGAGCCACGAGTACCCGCGAACCTGATACGGTCTCAGCGTGGCCTGTAACCCTTCGGGTACGTCGAGTTCGGCGAACGTCGCGGTCGTGAGTTCATTCAGGAACTGTTCCACCCAACCGGACGCGGCGGCGCCGCGGGCGGGCAACGGCGTGCCGTCGGGAGTGATGCCCAGAGCCAACTTCAGCACGTCGCGTGCGGCTAACTTCGCGGGTTTCTTCTTGAGCAACTCTATGGCGGCGCGAATGTCGTCCGCGTTCACCTGCACCCACTTCCCGCGAAGCCGGACGAGCGGCGCCTTCTGTTTCGCGAGTTCCTCCAACTCGGCGAGCGTCAACTCTTCGTCGCCGATGGCCGCGGCCCACCGGAACTCGACGAGGTCTTCGAGCGACAGCCCGCTGCCGCCGGACATCGGTTGGCTCTTCACCTTCGCGGTGACTTCGAGCTTCTGTTTGGTGGCGTGCCCGGTCCACCACGCGGGCAGCAGCACGCCGAACCCGGCCTGTTCGAGCAAGAACGCGGTCTCGTTCAGGAAGCGGTGTGCGCCCTCGGTCGTGGTAGTGAAGCCGGTCGGCGCGGCGGTCTTCAGACTCGCTTCGACATCGGGGCTGAGGTTCGCGGCCTGCCCAAGCCCGGCCAGCAGAATCGGCTTCGGGTCGGTGCGAACCACGCGCGACTTTCCCGCCCACACATCCGCGGCAGGTAACTGCAAACTCGGGTCGTCGTGCGCCTGGAGCAAGTAACGCACGTGCCACGTCTGGGCGCGGGCGTCCTCGGCCGGTTCGTCGAGCCGGAAGCACAGGCGGAACGGGGCGGCGTCCGTCGCGTCATTAGGCGAACGCCATTCGCGCACCTGCGCGGCGAGTGGTGACACCTCGGTGTCACTGCCGCTCATCGCGCCGGTCGCGGACTTCAGCGCGTGAAGCCACTGGTCGTGGACGCTGTCGAACTGCTTGCGGGGCTTCTCGTGTGTTGTTCCGCGAACGAGCTGATCGACCGCGAACCCGACGAACTCGCGCAGCACCTCCGCGGCGGGCCGGTCGCGAATTTCGTCCGCGACCGACCGGCACGCGGGCGGCATCGCGTTCGCGAGTCGGTCGAAGCGCGCGATGTCGGGACCAGAGATCGCCGGCGCCCAACGTGCGAACCACTCCTTCCCCTGACGGACCACATCGGGGAGAAACCGCTCGCGCGCGACAAGTGCCGCCGCGAACCGCAGCGCCGCGCTCCAGTATTGAAGTGTGACGCCGACACCAACACCCGGCGCGAGTGTGGGGCGGTCGCCAATACCGGCGAGCAGCGCGAGCGCGTCGTCGGTTTGCGGAACGCACACCGGCACGAGCCACAGCTTCAGTTCCGATTTGCCCGCCCGCGTCTCTCCGATCAGCGGCGACGACGGCACCGGGGCGCTCGCGACGGTCGGCAACCAGACGAGGAGCGCATCGGATGTAGCGGTCGTCTGCGCGACCGCGAGCGCGGCGCTGAGCTCCTCGCTTGTTGCCGCGAAGGGGTGTCGCTTGGGGCGCTTCGCGGTCGGGCGCGAAGCCGCGTCGTTGGGGGTCGGCGTGCGCTCGCCCCAGACGACACACCGGCGATTCGCGAGACCGCACTGAAGGAGGATCATGCCCGGCCCGCCAACCGTTGAGAACTGCCCTGGTGAGTTTATCCCGGCGCACTCGACACGGCGACTTCGGTAGTCACACAATCCCGGTCGCGAAGGATGCAAGACTCCCGCGCTGTTCCTCGCGGACGCTGGATCGCTGGCAGGCACCGCATGAACATCTGCCGGACGCGGACCGGGATACCGGCTGCCCGAGCATGACGTTCGAGGTCATACGCAGCGAGTGGAAGTCGGCGTCGCCCTGCGACATCCGATACGGGACGCCCGCCACCCTCGTCCAGTTCGCCGATTCCTCCCTCACGTTCACCGCGCCGGGTCTGCCCGGCTTGACCTGCTTATTGCCCAAGAGGTGGCGGGTGCGGGTGATCTTGATGAGCGTGAACAGCGACATCGGGGCTCCTTCGTGCCGGATGGAGCCCCATTATTCCGTATAGCAAAAGGGGCAGCAACCCCCGGTCTCGACAGGTCACGGAGCGGCTCGACGTGTCTCGGAATGGCGGAGAAATAGATCGGGAGAGAAGTGAAGAAACCCCTGTTTTTCCTGGGGTTTCAGAGCATACAGTCATCAATTCAGCGGAGAGGGCGGGATTCTCTGACCGCAGCCCAGATGCCGTATCCCGTGAGTTGCAACTCCGGCAAATCATAGCGTAGGAGAGGAAGAGATCAAGCCACGCATTGTTGGGTTCGTCGGGTCGCCGGATCGACACTGCCACAAAAGTGCCACAAGGCCCACAGGTGGAACCGCAACTTCCCTCTGCCTCGTCGCCTCGACGTTTCCGAAGCGTTTGGGCGGATTACCACCGCCTCGCGGGCAAAAGTTGCGGATCCTTCGGGCCGAAATGCTCAGCGATCCTTGCCTGCGGTTTGTTGTTCGAGCCACGAGCCGACCTTCTCGGCCCACTTCGCGGCGTGGGAGCGCAGCCCGGGGCCGCTGAAGTGGACGCCCTTGCCGCCGTTCTCGCGCAGTTCGCCCTTCAGGGCGTCGGAGTCCGGTCCTTCGAGCGCTACCTTGTCCTTCCAAAGAGAGGCCTGCGCCGCGCGGATGTCGGGTGAGGCTTCGTCACCGGGAACGTGGTAGCTCGCCTGCGCGACGAACCACGGGGCGTCCCAACCGATCTCTTTCCGGCTGCCGCGAATAAGCTGCTCCAGGTACTCGCGGTACAGCTTACCCGCGAGCGTGCGGGTGGCGTCCTTCTGGTTGGCGTCGCTCTCGCCCTGGTGCCACAGCACCGCGCGGAACCCGTTCGGCCCCAGCGCCTTCATCCGGGCGCAGAACGCGGCGTAGAGATCCCCCTTGCTCTGCCAACTGCCGTCCGCGAGCTTCCGCACGTTGCCCTCGATGGTCGGCGGGTTCGGGAACGTCGCGCCTTTGGGCAGCCACTCGCGAACGCTGGTCGCGCCGACCCCGCACGCGACCAACCCCACCGGCACGCCGAACTTCTCCGCGACGGCGTCGCCGAACGGCGGTAGGAAGCTCCCACCGGAGCCGCTCGCCCCGGGCTGCGGGTCGTTCGCGGATTGCCAGCGGTCGCCGTCGAACGCGGCGACCCGGCCCGTTTTGGTGGTCTGCTTCTCCGCCCCGTGGTTGGCCGAGTTCGATTGACCGGCGACCACGAACACCTCGCCCACGCCGACCCGCTCCACGCCCACCAGCGCGACGACCTTACCGGCCGCGACGGCGCGCACCTCGAACCGGTACCACCCGCCGGCGGCCACTTCGGTGGTCGCGTCGAACTTACCGTTCTTGATAGACGCGCCGAGCCTCTTCCACGGCCCCGGTTCACCGCCGGTGCCGAGCCGGTACTCCAGCGCGTCGGCCTCCTCGGCGCCCGCGCCGAGGTTGCCGCGTACGCGAACGGTGCCGACGTTCTTCGCGTTCCGCTGCACCACTTGGTACTCCTGCGGCGATTCGAGTACCAGCCCGACCCCGGCGTGGGTGATGACGAACTCCACCAGTTCGCGGCACCGGAAGAACCCGGGCCACATGTTGTGCCCCTGCTGCGGCGGAACCACCAGTGTCATTGTGCCGCCGAGGGTCGTGTACCGCTCCTTCACGCGCCCGCTGTTGGCCTCCAGCGGCACCACCTTGTCGATGTCGCCGTGGATCGCGAACAGCGGCACCTTCGCTTTCGCCAGCCCGTCGAGCCGGTCCACCGGGTTGTAGTCCTTGAGCTTGGCCTTCAGTTCGTCGGGCTTCAGGCCGAACGCGCCGGCGGCGCGCTCGACGCCGGGGTAGCTGGCAATGTCGCACACCGGGTAAATGCCCGCGAACGCGCCCACCTTGTCCGGGTTCGCGGCGGCCCACGACAGCGCCATCAGTCCGCCCCGGCTGCGGCCGAACAGCACCGGCTTTTTGGAGTAGCCCTTCGAGATCATCGCGGCGTAGAGGGTGTCGAACACCTTGTTCCCGGCCGGGCTGCCGTAGGACTCGCCCGCGTCGATGCCCGCGACCGCGATGCCCGCCGCGCGGAACCGCTCGAACATCCACCGCTCGTCCAGTCCCGGCAGGTTCGGCAGTGTGGGCGCGTACCACACCCAGGGCTTGGCAGCGGCGTGCGGGTCGGCCTTCGCCGGGATCAGGAACGCGGTGCGCCCGGACACCTCGAACACCTCCCCGTCCAGCGGCAGTACCTTCTTCGGAGGTTCCGCGGCGACCGCAGCCGGCACCGAGAGTACCGCCACGACCGTCAGCAATAAGACGCGCATCACCGAACCTCCTTTGCCCACTCGTTAAGATCGATGTTCCGTCGGAGTGCCGCGCTGGTGTTCTGCTCCGCCGGCGCGGTTCGAGCAAGGCCACGATCGGGTCCGCGGCGTCACCGATCGCCCCAGACGAACAACTCGGAGACCCCGCTGCGGGCCTTGCCCGCGTGGGTGAACATGACCCGCACCTTGCTCGCTTTCACGCGGTCGAATCGGACCTCGTTGAACTGACTGCCGGTCGGCTTCTCGGGTACCTTCTTGGCGTTCGCCACCGGCCGCCACCGCTGCCCGTCCCAGAACTCGACCTCGTACTTGGTGGGCGGTTGCACCCCGCCGCGGTCGTCGTAGATCGCCAGTTCGATGCGGGCGAACTCCTTCTCCGCGCCGAAGTCCACTTCGAGCCAGTCCGTCTCGTTCGGCGATTCATAACTGGTCCAGCGGTTCGTCGGGCTGGGGAGGAAGTTCGTCTTGCCGTCGATGGCCAGCATCGGCTTGCCGCCGAACCGGTCCGCATAGGACGCGCTGGCTTTGGGGAACGGCTTGTCGCCGGGGTTGTACGCGATGTTCCCCGCCGGGTGCGGCGGCTCGGCGAGCGGCAGCTTCGCGTCCCCCCACACCTCGAACTCGGTCAGGCCCGACTTGCCCCCATCCGCGTGGTGCAGCACCACCCGCACCTTCTCGGTGGCGAGAGACGGGAATCGGATCACATTCGCCCGGCGGCCGGTCGGCTTCTCCGGTGCACGGGTCTGAGCCGGGATCGGCTGCCACGCCTTCCCGTCCCAGTGTTCGAGATCGAACTTCGCGGGCGGAACGACGCCCTTTTCGTCATCGAGGAAATACAGCTTCGCGGTGTGGATGGTGCGCTTCGCGCCGAACTCGATCACCACGGAGTCGCTGGCGTTGGGCGACCCCTCGCACGTCCAGCGGTTCGGCGGGTCGCGGTGGTACCAGTAGTTGCCGTCGATCAGTTTCGACGGCGGCGTTTTCGGATTCGAGTACGACGCGGTCACGCGCGGGAAGTACGTCCCGTCGTTGTTCACCGCGAAGTTGACCGGCACCGTGGCCCCGCGCTCCGCGGGCTTCGGCACGGCCGGCAGTTTCACCGTCAATGGGGCGAGTTTCTCGGCCGCAGCGATCTCTTTTCCGTTCGCGAAGACGCGCAGCCCCTTCCCGAGCTTGTACCGGGTGCCGTCGCGGTCCCACATGATGCCGACGAGGTGCCCGCGGTACGGCACGTTGTCGAGCGCGAAGTAGGCCCAGTCAGCCGGCGCGAGCGGTTTCAGCTCGAGCGTAT
>CANLGS010000157.1 GCA_947490035.1 Gemmataceae bacterium | reverse complement strand
GTCGCGACGAACATGCGGAACCCGCGTTCGGCGATCCGAACGGCCTCGCGGATGCTCTCCACCTCGCCCGGGTCTTTGATGGTCCGCTGCGCCTCGATCACGCCCTCGACCGGCACGAACGTCACCTTCGGCGCGAGTTGCTGGAGCGTCTCCAGTTCGCCGAGCGTGAGCCGGTTCGCCTCGACGCCCACGGACTTGACGCCGGCCTTCGTCAGCACTTCGGCCGCCGCCTCCGGGGTCGTCTTGTTGTGCCCGCGGATCACCGCGTCCAGGTCCGGGCACTCCTCCGCGATCTGCGCCTCGAACCGGGTGTCGCTGACGAGCGTGTCGTTCTTCGGCAGGGTCGCGTAGAAACTGGCGTCGCCGGTGAACCCGGTCAGGTACGTCACGTTCACCGGCGCGGTGATCAGGAACCCGTCGAGACCCTTCGCCCTCAGCGTTTGGCTCAGTGCGGCGCGACGTTGGAGGAGGTAGTTCATACGAGGACGTTGTGTGTGGAGGGGCGAGCGGAACCCGGCGATGCGGTCGCCGAATCGCCACTCTAACTCGCGTGCGTGTCAGGAAAAGGGATTGATATTTGTTACTATCGCGTGTCGCGCGAAATTTCAACTGCTATCTGAATTAATTATCGTAGGTCGCGCCACAGCCGAACCGTAGGACAAAACGGGACAGGAGATTGTCTCCAGGCGCGCCCGCACCGCGTTTTCGGTCGCGAGTTGAATGCGGAGGCGGATCGCGTGACGACACCGCGGCGAGCGAGTGACCCGGCGCAGGCGGACCGGGCGTGGTTCGGGTACCACCCGCGGGCGCTGGCGCCGACCGTCGCGGCGGTGGCGGCGGTGTCGCTGCTCGTGTGGACGGGCCGGTGGTACGTGGACGGCCTGACGGCGCTGGCGGCGCGGGTGGGCGCGCTGGCGGTGTTCGCGGCCGCGTGGGGCGCGTGGTTACCGCTCGGCGCGGTGTTTCTGTACCGCACCGTGACCTACGTGTACCGGCTCACGGACCGCGCACTGGTCGTCGATTACGGGTTCTGGTTCCGGCCCGTTCCGCCGGTCGCGCTCAACGACGTGGTGGGCGTGAGCGCCGGCGCCGGCCTTCTGGGGCGCGCGCTGGGTGTGGGGTGGGTCGAGGTGCGCACCGCGAACCGGCTCGTGCGGCTGACCGGCGTGCGCCGGCCGGCCGCGGTCGCGGATCAGGTCCGCGCCGCGGTCACGGTGAGCCGCAACTGCTCCGCGGAGTAAACAAACAACTTACTTCTTCCCTTCAGCGCGCGGTCCTCGTCCGCGAACGGGTAGTTGCCGTCCAACACCGGGCCGAGGCCGAGCAGCGGGTCGTCGAGGTCCGCGTGCAGTACCTCCTTGTAGAGCCACTTCTTGATGTCGTCAGGGCGGACCGGGCCGAGTTTCGCGAGCTTCTCGTGAATGTCCTTGCGGCGGATGCGCTCGTTCACCGCGGAGTCGAGCTTCAACTCCGGGCCGGTCGCGACCGACCCGCCCGCGCGCCCCCTGACCGGTTCCGGCGGCAACCCTGCGAGCATTCGCATGAGCGGCCCTTCGACCCCGCTGGGCGGCAGGGTAGCCGACGGGTCGCCGGTGTTGAGCCGCTGGTTCGGTTCGCGCACCCGCTCCGCGATCTCGGCCGGCAGCGCGGCGGGGAACCCACTCGACTTGGGCGGGGCGACCGGGGTCGAGAACTGGTTGGTGCTGTTCACGCCCGACCCGAACTGTGCCGCGCCGCCGAAATTGCCGCCGGGGTTACCGAACTGGCCCTGGAACCCGCCGCCGTTGCCGAAGTTGCCGGGGTTCCCAAACTGCGCGGCGCCGCCGGGGTTGAACCCGCCGAACTTGCCGCCCCCGCCGAATTGCGCGACGGCTTGCATCTGCGGGGTCGGCGGGGGCGCTTGCTTCAGCGCGCCCTGTCGCGCGGCGTGGTGCGCGGACAGCCGGTTCGCGACCACCTCGGCTCGCGGCTTCGGCCCGTCCTTCGGTTGAACCGAAAGAGCGAACGTGTTGAGCGCTTCGAGCTGTTGCCGGTACACGTCGGTCGAGTAGATGCCGGGCAGCACGTCGTACACGATGCCGTCCGCGTTGCACACGTAGGTCGCGATGTTCCCTTGAAGGGTCCGCTTCACGACGTGCCCGTTGCCGAAGTCGATGGTGACGAGCGGGGCCGGGCGCACGCTCTCCCACGCCGGCTCGAACGTATCGTTGATGAACTTGGCAACCTCGTCGGATGAGAACAACACGGTTCTCGCGAGGCGCGCGTTGGTTCAGCAGAACTGTCGGTCGAGGTGCCCCATCATGTGGACCAGCAGCACCGGCTTACCGGACTTCTGCGCCGCGGCCCGTGCGTCGGCGAACGAGGCGTGCCAGTTCACCAGCCCCGGCTTCACCTTCGGGTTCTCTTCGACGGCTTCGACCGTGCGCGGGGCCGGCGCGACCGGTGCCGCGCCCGCGGGCGCATTGCGGTACGCGCTAACCGCGAGCGTGCCGGCGAGGAGCGCGAGGCTCGTCGTCAGCCAGACGAGGGGACGGATCAGAGAGGAGAACATGCTGCACCTCGTGACGGAAGGACGCGTATCGGCACCGAATGCTTCGCGGCTCGAAGCTTGCGCGGGAATTGTTGGTTTCGCCACAAGCGAGGTAGTTCGCTCTTGACGAGCCGGAGGCGTCAGCGACGAATAGCGCTATCCGCCGCAATGTCTTCGCGACCGGTCGAGGTGCCGACGAAGAGCGTTCTGTACCCCGGAGGGGTTACACTCCTCAGCCCAGGGCAACGCCCTGGGTAGGCGACGCGGGCACGCCGGAACCGACACGCGCCCGGTGGTGCGCCCGCGCCGCCGAGAACCCAGGGCGTTGCCCTGGGCTGAGGAGTGTAACCCCTCCGGGGTACAAACCAGACGCCGCTCGCGCTCCCGACGCGTCAGCGCGACCACCAACCCGGCGACCGGGAGTTTCGATCACGCGGCTTGCGCGGTTTCCTCGTCGGTCCAGTCCTCGAACCGCATCGGCAGCAGGCGGCTGATGCCGCTCTCTTGCATCGTCACGCCCCACAGCCGGTCGGCCGCGGCCATCGTCCGCTTCTTGTGCGTGATGACGATGAACTGGCTGCGGTCCAGGAACTCGCGCAGCACGCCCGCGAGCCGCGCCGTGTTCGCCTCGTCGAGGGCCGCGTCCACCTCGTCCAAGATGCAGAACGGCGACGGCTTGTTGCGGAAGATCGCCAGCAACAGCGCCACCGCGGTCAGCGTCTTCTCGCCGCCGGAGAGCAGTGAGAGCGCGCGCAGTTCCTTGCCCGGCGGGCGCGCCGTGATCTCGATTCCCGACTCCAGCACGTCCGATTCGTCTTCGAGGATGATGTCCGCTTGCCCGCCGCCGAACAGCTTGCGGAACAGCTCCTGGAAGTACCCGCGGACCGCCGCGAGCGTGTCCGTGAACAGCTTCCGGCTGTTGCCGTTGATCTCGTCGATCACCTGCTGGAGCGACTGCCGCGCGCCGTTCAGGTCGTCGTGCTGCGCTTGCAGCGCGTTGAACTCGGCCTCGACGCGAGCCAACTCGTCGAGCGCTTCCATGTTCACGCTGCCGAGCCGCGCGAGCTTGCGCTTCAGGTCGTCGATCTCCTGCTGCGCTTCAAAGGAATTCGACGCGAGCGGGGGGCGTAAGCCCTCCGAGTCTTCGTCTACCTCGGAGCTTGCCAGGTCGTCCAACTCCAGAGCGTAGTCCTCGCGGATGCGCAGCGCGACGGCGTCGCGGCGGGCGCCGAGGTCGTGAACGGCGAGTTCGCGCGCGTGCGCCGCGGCCTGCTTCTCCTGCCACCCGTGGCGCAACTCGTGGAGCCGGTCGCGGGCGCGCTCGCGGGCGGCGCGGTCGGTCGCGGCCTTCGTCGCGAGGTCGCGGACGAACCGCTCGCGCGCCTCCTTCTCGCGATACGCTTCCGACTGACCCGCCGACGCGCGGAGCGCCGAGAGCGTGCAGTCCGCGAGCCGAACCCGTGCGTTGTGGTCGGCGGCCGACAGATCGACCGCTTCGATCCGCCGCTTGCGGTGGTCGGCCTCGGTCTGCGCGAGCCGTTCGCGCACGCGGTCGCGATCGGCCGCGGCGCGGCTCAGCGCCACCTGCGCGGCGGTGTGCGCCTGCTCGCGCAGCGTGCGTTCCTGCGCGCCCGACGCGAGCGCGAGTTTCACTTCCGCGAGCCGCGCCGTGAGTTCGGCCGCGGCCTGGTCTGCCTGCTCCGCGGCCATTCGCACCCCGAGCCACGCGGCCTCGCCCTCCTGCACCTGCTGGGCGAGCATCTCGCTTTCGGTCCCGAGCAGGTCGATCTCGGCATCGAGATTTTCGACCTGCTGCCGCTGCCGCGCGATGCGCTGGAGCAGGTCGCCGGCCTCGTCGGAGAGCAGCGCGATTTCGGCGTCGAGGGCTTCGATCGTGCCTTCCGCGGACTCGGCCCGACTCCGCAGGTCCGCGAGTTCGACCTCGGCACCCGCGACGAGTTCCGACGTGGCGCGGAACTGCTCGCGCAGTTCGCGCAGTTCACTCTTGCGCGACACCAGCCCGGCCCCGGCCTTCAGCGGGCCGACGGTGAGCGTGCCGTCCGGTTCGAGCAACTCGCCGCGCTTTGTGACGATCCGGTGCGAAGGGTGAATCGCCGCGAGCCAGCGCGCGTCCGCGAGCGTGTCCGCGAGCAGCACCCGCCCGAGCAACTGTGCCGGCAGCGCCGCGCACGCGGGATGATCGCAGGTGACGAATGAGGCGAGGGAGGAGTTGTCTTTTCCCTCTCCCCTTGCGGGAGAGGGTGGCGAGTCTTCGAGCCGGGTGAGGGGTGAAACTTCCACGCGCGTGAAGTCTAACCCCTCACCCGTCGGCGAAGCGCCGACACCCTCTCCCGCAAGGGGAGAGGGGGAAGAGAAGACGCTCGCCAGGAGGGGAATAAAACCCACGCGGCCCGCGACTTCGCCCACGGCCGCGGCGACTGCGTCCACGGCCTCCGGCGACCGCACCACGAACCGCTGCGCCGCGTCGCCGAGCGCGAGTTCGACCAGCGGCGCGACCTCCCGCGGCACCGTGAGCAGGTCGGCCACCAACCCCACGACGGCATCGAGCGACGCGTCGGCGTTCAGTCGCCGCCAGACGGCCGCGACGCCCGCGCCCAAGCCTTCGAGCGAGCGCTCCAGGTCTTCCAGCACGTCGATGCGGCCGCGCAGGTCGCCCCGACGGACGCGCAGTTCTTCGAGCCGCGTCTGCACGTCGCCGAGTTGGTCCGTGAGCGAGTCGCGCTCCACGGTCAGATCATCGACCTGCTCGCGCGCGGCGGAAAGCCGCGCCTGCACGTCGGCGTCGGCCTGCGACAGCCCGTCGAGCGCGTGCGCGAGGGCGGTGCGGTGGGCCGTGCGGTGTTCGCGGTCCGCGAGCTTCCGCGTGTACTCCTTCTGCAACCGGTGGACGTGAACGAGGTTCGCCGCGGCCGTGGACTTGCTCGACGCGGCGTCACGAACCAACTCCATCTGCCGCTGTTGGTCGGCGGCGCTTTCGCGGTCGAGTTCGGCCAGTTGCGCGACGACCGCCGCGAGCGCCGCGCTGATCTCGTCGGCGTGTGCCTTTTCGTCAGCCAACCGCGATTCGGCCGCTGCGCCTTCGGCCGTCGCGCGGGCCATGTCAGATTCGATCACCTTCAGCCGGTAGCCGAGGTCCGCGCGCTGCCGCCCGACCTTCAGCAACTCGGCTTCCAAACTTTGCGCGGTGGCGCGCTCGTGCTTGAGCGTGCCGTCGAAGCCGGTGATCTGCTGGCGCGCGTCGGCCAGCCGCGCCTCGTGGTGCCGCTGCGATTCTTCGCCGCGCGTCACGGCCCAGTCGAGTTCCTTCGCCTGCTGTTCGAGTTGCTCCGCCTCGGTCGTCGCGCCGGACACTTCCACCTTCAGCGCCGCGAGTGCTTCTTGCTCGGCAGTGAGCGAGGCGGTAAGCGTGCGGTACTCGCGCTCGCTCAGCCCGACGCGCAGCTCGCGCAGCCGGTCGGAATGTTCCTTGTACTTCTGGGCTTTCGCGGCCTGCATGCGCAGCGTGCGAAGCTGGCCGTCGAGCGCGTCGAGCTTGTCCTTCGACCGCGTCAGGTTCAGTTCGACCGTGGCGAGCTTGCGAAGCGTCTCGGTCTTCCGCGCCTTGAACCGGCTGATGCCGGCGGCCTCGTCGAAGATTTCGCGCCGGTCCTTCGTGGACGCTTGCAGCAGTTCATCGACGCGCCCCTGCGCGATGATCGTGTACCCGCCGCTGCCGGCCCCGCTGCCGAGGAGGATGTCCTTGATGTCCTTCAGCCGCGACATCTGACCGTTGATGAGGTATTCGCCGGTGCCGTCGCGGTAGACGCGCCGCGTGAGTTGCACTTCGTCGGCATCGACCGAGAGGAGCCGGCGCGTGTTGTCGAACGCGACCGTCACTTCCGCCATGCCGAGGCTCTTGCGCGAACTGGAGCCGTTGAAGATGACGTCGGCCATTTCGCCGCCGCGCAGGTTCTTCGCGGACTGCTCGCCGAGAATCCAGCGGACGGCATCGACGACGTTGCTCTTGCCGGACCCGTTCGGCCCGACCACGCCCGTCACCCCGGGCGCGAAGTCGAACCGCGTCTTGTCGGCGAAGGACTTGAAGCCAACGAGTTCGAGACGTTTGAGCATACGGGACGGGGGACAGGAGTCGGTTTGTCGCCTTTAGCCCTCGGAGAGGGCGACAGATGTTAGCCAGGGTGCCGCGAGGCTTTGCGAGCAAACCCTGGGTGGGCGAGGCGAACAGAACACCCGCGTGCCCCGCCCAGGGTTTGCGAATCTTCGATTCGCCGCACCCTGGGCTAACATCTGCCGCCCTCTCCGAGGGCTGAAGACACCAGAGCATACGGGCGCAGCGCCGGCCAGCGTTAGGTGCGTTGCGCGGTTCTCGCTAGTTGCCGCCCGCGGGCACCACGGTCGGGTCGAGGATCGGGCCGTCGGCGGCGCGCCGCGCCCCGAACAGGCGGCCGGGGTCGCGGTTGAGCGGTTGCTTCGGCAGAATCGCGCCGGCCGGCGCGATCAGCGGGTCTTGGCCGGTCGGCACCTCGAACCCGTTCGCGTCGATGGCCGGGCGCAACGTGCCCACCTTCGCCACCTCCACGTTCGCCTTCGCCAGCGTCGTGTCGATCTTGGCGAAGCCGCACAGTTGCTGAATGCTCATCTCGCGCGGGATCGCGTCCATCACGAGAGGCGCCGTCAGCATCTCCGTGCGCGCCGCGCGGCGGATCAACTCGACGGCCTCCGAGTACCCGGCGCCGAGGTTCGCCATCGCGACGAGCACGCCGCCGAGTTCCGCGGAACTGCGGCGTTCCTCGACCTTCGGTTCGCCGCCGTTGACGCGCACGACGCGGGTCACCACCGCGACCCCGTCGGCGTTCACGGACACGGTGAACTCGCCCACCGGCACCGGGGCCATCGGCGCGCGGAGCTTCACGTTGTCGCCGAACACCAGCACCTCGCTGCGCCCGGCCGCGGTCAGGTGAACCGCCGACGCGCCGCGCCCGCCGACGCGGTGCAGGTAGTACGACTTGTTCACCAGCGTGCCGCCCAAAGCCGGGTTCCGCTCGTCGGCTAACCGGAGGGCGATGAACGCGCCGTGCCGCACTTCGGGGTCGGAGTGGTTCAGCATTTCGACCAGTTTGTCCGTGGCGGAGGCGTCGTCCACGGACGCGAGCGCCTTCAGGCACTGCGCCCTCAGCGCCGGGTGATCTTCCGCGAGCCGCGCGAGTTCGGCGGTGCCGTCCGTCTGGCCGAGGTACGCGAGCGCCTCC
>CANLGS010000156.1 GCA_947490035.1 Gemmataceae bacterium | reverse complement strand
GCGTAAGCCCCCTGTTCTGCTCGTGCGCGCGTTGACGTTGTGAAAGAGAACAGGGGGCTTACGCCCCCCGCTCGCCTTCGGAACTTACGCGTTGTAGGCGTTGCTGGTGGTGTTGCCGCCGCGGCCGGTCCAGTTGGTGTGGAAGAACTTGCCGCGGGGCTGGTCCAACCGCTCGTAGGTGTGCGCGCCGAAGAAGTCGCGCTGGGCCTGGAGCAAGTTGGCCGGGAGCCGGGCGGTGCGGTACCCGTCGTAGTACGACAGCGCGCTGGAGATCGCCGGGAGCGGAATGCCGTTGGCCGCCGCGGCCATCACGGCCCGCCGCCACCCGCTCTGCGCCTTGCCCAGTTCGGCCGCGAAGTAGGGGTCCACCATCAGGTTCACCAACTTCGGGTTCTTGTCGAACGCGTCCTTGATCTTGCTCAGGAACGCGCTGCGGATGATACAGCCGCCGCGCCACATGAGCGCGATCCCGCCGTTGTTCAGTTCCCACCCGCTCGCCTTCGCCTGGGCCGCCATCAGCGCGTACCCCTGCGCGTAGCTCACGATCTTCGCCGCGTACAGGGCCATCTCCACGTCCGCGATGAACTGGTCCTTGTCGGTGATCTTCTGGATCGCCGGGCCGGCCAGCACCTTGCTCGCGGCGACGCGCTCGTCCTTCTGGGCCGACAGGCACCGGCTGAACACCGCTTCCGCGACGAGGGTGAGCGGCACCCCGTTGTCGGTGGACGCGTCAACGGTCCACTTGCCGGTGCCCTTCTGCCCGGCGGTGTCGAGGATCACGTCCACCATCGGCTGCTTGGTGTCCGGGTCGGTGAACGCGAGGATGTCCGAGGTGATCTCGATCAGGTAGCTGTCGAGCACGCCCTTGTTCCACTTGGTGAACACCGTGCTCATCTCGGCGGGCGCCATGCCGGTCAAGTCCTTGAGCAGGTTGTACACCTCGCAGATGAGTTGCATGTCGCCGTATTCGATGCCGTTGTGAACCATCTTCACGAAGTGGCCGGAGCCTTCCGGCCCGACCCAGTCGCAGCACGCGGCCTCCTTGCCGTCGGAGTCCTTCACCTTGGCGGCGATGGCCTGGAAGATGGGCTTCACCTCGGGCCACGCGGTCGCGTCGCCGCCGGGCATGATGCTCGGCCCCTTCAGCGCGCCCTCCTCGCCGCCGCTGACGCCGCTGCCGACGAACCGGATGCCCTGGGCGGCCAGCGCGTGCATGCGGCGGCCGGTGTCCGGGAAGTGCGTGTTGCCGCCGTCGATGAGGATGTCGCCCTTCTCGAGGAACGGGGCGACCATCGCGATGGAGTCGTCCACCGCCTTGCCGGCCTTGACGAGCATCATGATCTTGCGCGGGCGCTTGATGCTGGCGACGAACTCCTCGGGCGTCTTGGCCCCGACGAACTTCTTGCCCTTGCCGCGGCCGTTGACGAACTCGTCCACCTTGGCGGTGGTGCGGTTGTACACGGCGACGGTGTACCCGTGCGACTCCATGTTGAGGACGAGGTTTTCGCCCATGACGGCGAGTCCAATGAGTCCGATGTCGGCGGTCGGTGCGGCCATTGCGGGAGCCTCTGATTGGGTGGTAGGTGCCTGCGGCCAAAACATTCTAGCGACGGGAACGCGAAGCGAAAGGCTCTTGGCACGATGAGCCGAACGAATCGACGACGCGGGACAAGAAGGAAGGGGCGCGAACAAACCGATGCAATCGGGGATTGCCGACGGGGTGGCGAATGAGCCATAGTGGGCACGCTCCAATCCTGGGGTTATCGCGCATGCCCAAAACTCGTGTTAACCGAACTCCCGTTCGGCTCGCGCCTTCCCTCTTCCCACTCGATTCGCCAGACGAGGCGCCGGGCCAAGTGAAGTCACGAGGCTCGATCTCCATCGAGTTCGGAGCGGCCGAAGAAGCGTAGCCGCGCTGGCCGACGCCCGTGTGCATCGTCTCCGACGGCCCTTACGGGGTGAGCGGATACCCCGGAGACGAAGTATCGGCCCTAACCCTCGGCGGGTGGTACGCGCCCCACATTCAGGCTTGGTCCAAGTACGCGACTCCGCAAACGACGCTGTGGTTCTGGAACACGGAACTCGGCTGGGCGACCGTTCACCCCGTCCTCGTCGCACACGGTTGGGAATACCGGAGTTGTCACATTTGGGACAAGGGGTTGGGCCACGTCGCCGGAAACGCGAACACGCAAACGCTCCGCAAGTTCCCGGTCGTCACGGAAGTCTGCGTTCAGTACGTCCGCCCCGCGGTCTTTCGCGTCGGGGACGCGACGCTCTCCATGCAACAGTGGCTGCGCCACGAGTGGCGGCGTAGCGGATTGCCGCTTCGGTTGTCTAACGAAGCGTGCGGCGTTCAGAACGCCGCGACCTGAAAATACCTGACCGACGATCACCTGTGGTATTACCCGCCGGTCGAAGCTTTCGTGAAGTTGGTGGAGTACGCGAACCGGCACGGCAAGCCCGAAGGCCGGCCGTACTTTAGTACCGACGGCGTTCAGTCCGTGACCGGTGGCGAGTGGGAAAAGCTCCGCGCGAAATTCACCTGTCCGGTCGGGGTCACAAACGTGTGGCGCTGCCCCCAGGTCGGTGGTTCGGAGCGAATCCAGGGTGAACGAAACGGGATGAAGTACAAGTTCAGCAGTTTGCACGGCAGTCAAAAGCCGCTCTCGCTGATCGAGATCATCATCCGCGCCTGCACGGACAAAGGGGACGTGGTGTGGGAGCCGTTCGGCGGCTTGTGTCCCGGTGCGGTGGTGTGCAAGCAGTCGGGCCGGGCGTACCGGGCCGCCGAGATCGTCCCGGAGTTTTTTCGCGCCGCCATGAAGCGGATGGGGGAGTGATGGCAAAGAGCAACCCGCCCGCAGCGCCGGTGATCCCGCCCGCGCCGGACCCAAGTGCGCCGAAGTACAACCCGCAGCCAGGATGGGCCGACTACCAACTTTGGCAGCGCGTTCGCGACTGTTTGGCGGGGTTGCCTGTCCATTTCCGAACCGAGATCAATCTTCCAGGAATCCCAGCAACCGATTTGCACACCTTGAACACCGCGCTCGGGGCAGCGATTGAAGACCAAGTCGTCCGCACCCTGAACCTGTTGCGCCGCACCTGGGATCCGAAGGACGAATACTCTCTTTACACGTTCGTTCGCCAACCCCAGACCTTTCCCGACGTTCGGTTGAAGCGAATCGCGGGGTCCGACACCATCATGGGCTTCGACCTGAAGGGGTGGTATCTGTTGGCGAAAGAAGCGGAACCGAGTCTGCGATTCACCGCGACGGCCGGTGCGTGCGCCCCGCAGGATTTGATCGTGGTCGCGCCGTGCGCGCTGAACAACGTCATCAGCGGTTCACCGCTTTTGTTCGAGCCGTACATCGTTTCCGCGAAGTTCGCCGCGGCCTATCGAAACTACCACTGGCAGCACAAACGGAAAACGACCAGCGACGCCTCCATCAACTCGCCCGCGAACGCCAACCCGTACCCGGTCAAATCCGACCACATCAACGACGCGCCCGTTTCCGACAGCGGCAACAACTTCGGGCGACTTGCTCGAACGGGTTTGATGGACATCTACCGCGTGAAGCTCGACGAAACAACTCTCTGCGGCATTCGAGCCGATCACTGGCGTCAGTTCCTGAAAGTGTTTCAAGAAGGAACGACGGACCAAGAAGCGACAAAGGCGCTGGAGAGGTTGAGGGCCGTGGTCTACCAGTCCACAACGATCTCGTCCCCGAAAGCCGAGGCGGTGCTTCGCATTTTGAGTGACCTCGAAGCACTGTTCAAACCCGAGTTCCCTTCATCCTAACGAAAAACGCCGCCCCCAAAGGGGCGGCGCGAGACCCGCGAAGCCGCGAGCGGCGAAGGTTACTTCTTTTCGTTGACCTTGTTCTTCACGTCCACCACATCGACGCCGAGCAACTTGCCGGTCTTGTCGGACACGACGTTCGCGAGCAGCCCGCTCGGGTCGCAGCCGGCCGCGATCGACACGATCTTCCCGCCCTTCGCGATCAGGATGTTCGTCGGCATGCTCTTCGTCTGGAACGTGCCCCAGCTGTCGCCCTTCGTGTCCACCGCGTACAGCACGTCGATCTTCTTGTCGGCGGCGTACTTCGCCATCTTCGCGTCGGGTTCCTTGAACACGTACAGGCTGATGAGGCCCTTGTCCTTGTACACTTCGTTGATCTTCTGGAAGTACGCGAGTTCCTTGTCGCAGCCGGAGCAGCCGCAGGTGAGGCGGACGAGGACCGGCCCCTTCGCGGTCAGTTCGGCCAGATCGACGACCTTGCCGGTCGCGTCCTTGATGGTGAACGCGGGGGCCGCTTCGCCGACGGCGACCTTCGCCTTGGCGTGCGGGGCGGGAGCCGGTTCCGCGGCGGTAACGAACTGCGACAGACAGGCCGCGAACAGCGCGGCGGCGAGCGTGCGAACCATGTCAACTCCGGTGGGAAGGGAAAGGGGTGGGTTGCGAGGCAGGATTAAGAGCTTATCACGGGAGAGGGGCGAGTGCCAGAACAATAATCGCACGCGCGAACGATCAGCGGACAAGGGGACGAGTTCCGTCGGCCGTCGCTTCACTTGTCTTCCCTGACCCCTGGCCGCGGTACCATTCCAGCGCCTGCTTCATGCCCTCATCGA
Source organism: Gemmataceae bacterium (assembly GCA_947490035.1). Taxonomy (GTDB): domain Bacteria; phylum Planctomycetota; class Planctomycetia; order Gemmatales; family Gemmataceae; genus Gemmata. The sequence goes on along the minus strand of CANLGS010000156.1, from coordinate 3,208 downwards.
ACAGCACGCGCGGGGTGTACGCCAGTTTGGTGCGGGCTTTCGCAATCGAGAAGTCGAGGTTGAACCCGGCGAACTTGAGTTGCGCCTGCGTGATGCGCGGCGGGTGCGGCGAGTTCCTGCGGCGGTGTACGCCCTCGCGCCAGTTCGCCATGATCCGGGCGACCCACACCGGCACGGGCGGAAACCCGCGCGGGCGCTTCAGACCCAACCCGTCGGCCACCGTCTCGAAGAACCGCCGCTTGCTCACGAACTCGCCGTCGGTGATGTTGAACACCTCGCCCGCGACTTCTTCCGCCGGCGCGTCGATAGCCAGCAGCACGGCGTCCGCGATGTTGCCCACGAACGTGGTGTTCAGCGCGAACCGGCCGCGCGAGATGTAGATGACGGTCCGTTCCTTCAGCCGGCTCGCGAGTCGCGGCAGTACCATGCGGTCGCGCGGGCCGTACACGAACCCCGGCCGCAGGATCGTGACCGGCACCTTCTGCTTGCGGTGGTATTGCAGTGCGAGCCGCTCCGACTCGACCTTCGACTGCGTGTAGCCGTCCACGTGATCGTTCGGCAGCGGCTCGGTTTCGTCCGTGCCGTAGTGGTGCCGGGCCGCGTACACGCCGAGCGAGCTGACGTGAACGAACCGGTGCAGCGGGCGGCCGAGGGTCGCGTCGAGCAGGTGCCGCAGCCCTTCCACGTTCACCGCGCGGTAGCCGTCCACGTGGCCCCAGTCGCCGACCTTCGCCGCGCAGTTCACGACCACGTCGCACCCTTCGACGGCGCGCTTGAGTCCCGCGGCGTCGGTCAGTTCGCCGCGAACGACCGCCACGCCCAGCGATTTGAGGAACGCGGTATCGCTGCTCGCGCGCGCGAGCGTGCGGACGGCGTCGCCGCGGCGGACGAGCGCCTCCGCGATGTGCGACCCGACGAACCCGGTCGCGCCGGTGAGTAGAATCGTGTGTGGCATCGCGATGTTGTGGGGAACGCCGCGCGAACGGCAAGGTTCTTTGCGTTTGAAGGCGAGCGGGGGGCGTAAGCCCCCTGTTCAACTTCACCACGAGAAGTCGCGAATAGGTTCAACAGGGGGCTTACGCCCCCCGCTCGCCAAGATTCACGAGGGTCAGACGTGACGACTTCAACCCGCTTGCTCGCGGTCGCGCTCGGCGCCCTCGCGGTCGCGCCTCACGCGAGTGCCGGGCTTTTCTACTCCGGCGAGCAGTTCGCGGAGCTACCGAGCCGGCCGTCGGGGTTCCTCACCGACCACCGCGCGCTGCGCGCCGCCGGGTACGAGCGCCCGGACGGGCTGCCGTCGCCGCTGCGCGACGACTACCTCGCCGCCGCCGCGCGCCTGGAAAAGCTCGCCAAAACCCGCGCGCTCACCGCCGACGAGATCGCCGACCTGGGTGCCGTTCACATTCGCCTCGGCAAGCCGGACAAGGCGCTCAACGTGCTCGCGCCGGCGGTCCGCAAGTTCCCGGATCACTTTCGCATCGCGGCCAACCTCGGCACCGCGTTCCAACTGAGCGGCGACCTCGAACGCGCCGGCACGCAGTTGGAAGAAGCCGTGCGGCTCGCGCCCGCGAAGCTGAAGCCCTTCGAGCAAGCGCACCTGAAGCTCGTGAACCTGCGCCTCAAGGAAGGCAAGGCCGCGAACCAGCCCCAAACGGTAGACGACTTGTTCGGTGTCAAGTATGTCGGTGCGTCCGGCGCGCCGGAGGGTGGAAGTCTCGCGGACACTGAGGTAAAGAAGCTCCCCGCGGACGCGCTCATTACGGTTCAGCAACTCGCGCTGTGGCTCCCTGGTGATGCACGTCTGCTGTGGCAACTGGGCGAACTGTGCAACGCGCTGGGCGACGTGCGCTCCGCCGCGGCCGCGCTCGACGGCTGCGTGACCGAGTTCGCGCTCGGCTCGCCGGACCTGCGCAAGCGCCGGCTGCTGTACCGCGGCGCGGCCGACGAACTCGCGAAGAAGCCCGGTCACGAGCAGCACCGCGGCACGCTCAAGACGAAGTCGTCGCGACCGCTGCTGAAGGCGTTCGACGAGTCGCTGCTGCCCGCCATCGACGCCGACAAGGTGAACGCGCTGCCGTGGCCGGTGCTGGCCGCGACGAGCATCGACGCGAAGGGGAAAGCGTCGTTCGCGAAGTACCTGGATCAGCTCGACGGCAAGACGGTCACGCTCACCGGGTTCATGCAGCCGGTGAAGGACGAACTCGCCGCGACCGGCTTCCTGCTGCTCGAATACCCGGTGGGCTGCTGGTTCTGCGAGGTGCCCGACCCGACCGGGCTGTTGAACGTGGAACTGAAGGCGGGCAAGACGGCGGAGTTCCGCAAGGGGCTAATCAAGATCACCGGCACGCTGGTGCTCAACCGCACCGACCCGGAGGGCTACCTGTTCTCGCTGAAGGACGCGAAGGTCGGCGAAGCGGACTGACGGGCGAAGAGGAAGGCGGCCGCAGATGACGCCGACGGACGCAGATCAAACCCAAGAAAGCAGAGTGTTTTCAAGAACTCTGCTCTTCGGTCTTATCTGCGTCCGTCGGCGTCATCTGCGGCCGCCTTCCTCTTCAATCAGCGAAAAGGGCCGCTCGCGGAAGTCACTTCATGCCGCCCTTGTACTTCTTGGTGCTGCGGAGCTTGTGCTTGCGGGCGCGGACCCGCTTCTTGTTCCTGTTCCGCTGACTCTTCGGCGCGTGTTGGATGCCCATTCGTCAGTTCTCCAATGTGTCCGTGAAAACAGCATTATAGCGGCGGCGGTCGCGTTCGCCCACGCGCGTCACCACGGCTTGCCGACGGCCTTCGCGATCAGGTCGTAGCCGTCGGCCGACGTGACCTTCGCCGCCACGAAGTCGCCGGCTTTCAGGCTCTTGCCCTTCACTCGCACTTCGCAGTCGATTTCAGGCGAGTCGGCGTAGGTCCGGCCGCGGAAGTGGCTCGCGAACTCCGGGTCCGGGCCGTCGATCAGCACCGGGTGTTCCTTGCCCACCTGCGCCTCCGCCCACCCGAACGCGACACCTTGTTGCACTTCCATGATCGCCGCCACGCGAGCGGCTTTGACATCTTCCGGCATGTGGCCGTCGAGCTTTTCTGCCGGCGTGCCGGGTTCGAGCGAGTACGGGAACACGCCGAGGCGCTCGAATTTGAACTCCGCGACGAAGTCGCGGAGTTCCTCGAACTCGCGCTCCGTCTCGCCGGGGAAGCCGGTGATGAACGTCGTGCG
>CANLGS010000155.1 GCA_947490035.1 Gemmataceae bacterium | reverse complement strand
TTGGTTCATCCCCGTTCTGGAATCAGTTCGCCGGGGGAAAGGAACTTTTCGCTGGAAAAGCAGCGGAATTCACGAGCCGTGTGAACCAAAAACGGGATCGAACTCGAACCAATAATTCCATCGAAAGCCCAACTTCCGATCAGCCTAGACGAACCCGCCGAGGACGACGATGGGCATCACGCCCGCCGGGCCGGCGAAGTGCGCGTGGAACACGACGCTGCCGCCGAGCAGGATTTGCCGCCGAATCCAGGGAACCGGGCAGAACCAGTAGAGCGGGAAGAGAGCCGCGATGAAATACACGAACCAGTACGTCAGAAACAGCATGACGATCGTCCCTGATCGGTGCGGCGCTAGGATCCTTGACGGGTGTCGAACGCTCCCTCACCGGCGGTGCATGCCGATCGTCAATCAGGTCGGTCGTCGGGCCGCGGCGGCGCGGTATTACCGGTTTCTTGCGCCCGACCCAACCCGGCGCCTCGCTCGTTGCCGGTGAATTCCGCCCGCCGGCAGGGTATAATCCCCCCGGAGGACACGATGCCACTACGCGACCACTTTCGACCGCCGACGACGAACTTCGCTTCGTGGGAAGAACTCCACGGGCTTTGGCCGGGAATCATGGCCGTGCGACTCAACTCAATTCTTCCGCCCGAATACCGGAGCGGGCTGAAAATCCATCTGGGCAATGTCGTGGAAGTCGATGTCGCGGCGTTCGAGTTGGAGAACGCCGGCGATCCCGGAAGCGATGACCGCTCCGATTCGGCGCTGTCCTGGAAGGCGGCCTCGCCCACCGTGCTGCTCGACACCGACGAACTGACACCCCCCGAGTACGAAGTCCGGGTGTACGACGAGCGCCACGGCCGGCGTCTGGTAGCAGCGGTCGAGATCGTCAGCCCGCGGAACAAGGACCGGGCCGACGCCCGCGACGCGTTCGTCTCGAAGTGCCACGCCCTTCTCCAGCAGGAGGTGTGCGTGGTGATCGTCGATCCGGTCACGGAGCGGTCGGGCAACCTGTACGCGGAGCTGGCCGAGCGGATCGGGGCCAAGCCGCCCGCCACGGCCGGCCGCGCCATCTACGCGGTGTCGTGCCGCGCCCGCAGCTCCCGCCAGCGGCACCAGGTGGAAGCCTGGGAGCACGCCCTGGAGGTCGGCGCTCCGCTCCCCACACTGCCGCTCTGGATCAGCGAAACGCAGTACGTCGCACTCGAACTCGAACGGACCTACGAGGAGACGTGCAAAGGCCTTCGCATCCCGTAAGAAGCCGCCGGTCGCCGCGTCGAGTCGGTCACTTTTTTCTTTACCGGGCGCGTCTGCGCGGGTGTTCACCCCGCCGCGGTGCCGCGCAGCCCGAACGCGCGCGTCGCCACCAGCACCGCCACGGCCACCGCGATCATCAACAGCGACACGGCCAGCGCCGCCTCCAGGTTGCCGACGCTCAGTTCGAGGAACACGCTCGTGGAGAGCACCTCGGTGCGCATCCGGGTCGCGCCGCAGAACACGAGGATCGGGCCGAACTCGCCCAGCGCCCGCGCCCACGCCAGCGTGAACGCGGTCAGCACCCCGCGTCGCGCTTCGGGGAGGGTCACACGCCAGAACGCCCCGGCGCGCGAGCACCCCAGGGTGCGCGCGATGTCCTCGCTTCGCGGGTCGATCTGGTCGAACGTCACGCGCATCGTGCGAACGGCGAACGCCGCGGACACCGCGAACTGTGCCAGCACCACGCCCGCGACGGCATACGTGACCGGCATGACGTGCCGCTGAAACCACGCGCCCGGCGGCGTCTGAAACAGGATCAGCAGGCTTAGCCCGACGACCAGCGGCGGCAGCACGATGGGCACGTCGAGCAGCACGTCCACGACCGCGCGACCGGGGAACCGCGTGCGCGACAGCAGGTAGCCGAGCGGCACCGCCACCCACACCGATAGGATGGCGGCGGCCGAGCAACTGAGCAGGCTCAAGCCGACCGCGGCGCGGATCTGCGGCGACGCGAACGCCCGGCCCAGGTCGCCGGGTGACGTGTGCGCGAGGTCCGCGACGAGCAGCGCGACGATGAGGCCGACGTACAACCCGCCGAGCAGCGCGAGGCAGACGTAGAACGGCGTGTCCGATCGCGGCCGCTCGCTCACGGCGCTACTCCGGGTGACTCGACGCGGAACCCGAACGCGCGGAAGTGAACCAGCCCGCGGTCGGTCGCCGACGCGTACAGGGCGAACTTCAGCGCCGCGGCCGGGTCGCGTGTTTGAGTGAGGACGGCCACCTCGACGCGCCCGGTCACCGCGTCCAACTCCGGCAGCGCGAGGACCGACTGCCCCGCGTAAGCGGGCGCGGCGGCGACCGCGTCCCACACGATGGCCGCGTCCGCACTGCCGACCTTCGTCGCGTTCGCCGCTTCGGTGACGGTCCCAGTGTCCACCACGCGCGGTTCCAGTGCCGCCCACCTTCGCGTGTTCGTGAGGTGTTCGCGGGCGAGTTTGCCGACGGCCGCGCCGGGGTTGGGCACGGCCACCGTCACGCCGTCGCGCAACAGGTCGGCCCACGCCGCGATCTTCTTCGGGTTGCCCTTCTTGAGCAGCACGACCGCGCGAACGCGCGCGAGCGGGATCGACTCCCCGACGAGGGCGAGGTCGCGCGCCTGACGGACGTAGCTGTCGTCGGCCGGGACGAACACGTCCGCGGGTTCGCCGGGCGCCGGGAAACGCACTTTCGTGAGGATGTCCTCGGACGGGCCGAACCGCAGTTCGACGCGCTGCCCGGTTTCGCGCTCGTAGTCGGCGGTGATGGCTTCCAGCGGTAGCCGGCTCGTCGGCGCGGCGTACACGACGAGCGGCCGGTCGAGCGGGCCGGGGCGGTTCTGGTGTTCGCGCCACCACAGCGCGGCGACCAACCCGGCGAGGACGACCAGCGACCCGACCGCCACGGACGGTGCTCGCAAGTTTGGCGACAGCGAGCGGCAGACGGCGCGGCGGGTCGGCACGGTCACTCTCCGAAGCGGGCAGGAAGAACATCGGACGCGGGTGTCGGACGCGGTTACGGCTTCCGCGAGCGAAGCGGAACCTCGCAGAACGTGAGCGCCGCGATGCCGTTCGCGCCGACGAGCAGGGTCTTCTGGCTCCACGCGGCGCTGTCGAGGTAGGTGACCGTCTTCGCGTCGGAAGCGGCGGCGAGTTTCAACGATACGCCGTTCGCGGTCGCGATCCCCGAGGCGACCTTGCCTTTTTGCCCGTCGAGGGAGAACTGGCCCGCGAGCGCGTTGTCCCACTTCACCTCTTGGTCGAACTCCAGCACGATCTCGTCTTTCTTGTCGCTCGCGAAGTACGCCCGCTTGAGGTTCGGCGGGGTGATGGATGCCGTCGGCACTTTCCCGTAGTGGTCGCGCTCGATGAGCGGGCAGATGAGCCTCGCGAACTCGGCGTAACCGGCCGCGGGGAAGTGACAGCCGCCGGGTGGGTCGATGCCCAGCGTGGACATGATGCTCAGGTTGGAGAACGCCGTCGGCAGGTTCCGTTGCACCTCGCGCAAGCGGTTGTCGGAGCCGTTGATGCCCATCGCGCACGACTTTGGCCAAATCTGGAACGCGTAGTAGTGCTTCACGTTTGGGAAGTCCGTCTTCCAACCCGCGGCCAGGTCGATGAACAGCTTGCGGTACGTCTCGTGACCGTAGCCGCCGGTGGGTCCGTCGGCGCCCTGGTCGTTCTCGCCCTGGTGCCACAGCACGCCGCGGACGCCGTGCGTGAGTTTCGCCTGCCGCGTGCGCCACAGGAGGCGCCCGTAAATGGTCGTCGTGTCTTCCGGGTCGGCCGCGTTGCGCTGGTGCTGGTCGATGCGGCTCCCGCCAACCGCGCCGTTGATGAAGCACACCGGCACCTTGTGCGCTTCGACCAGCCGGCGACCAAGTTCCATGCCCCAGTAGCCGATCTGGAGCTTCTCCGCGTCGCGGCCGCGGTGGACCGCGTTGCCCCAGAGCGCGACCGGTTTCGGGCTGCCGGACATGCTGCCGAAGGTGCGAATCCAGTCGCTGCGGAACGCCGAGTCGTCCTTGCCGAAGTCGGTCGCGACCGCGTTCGACTGCCCGTTGATGAGGTACGCGTCGCCGCACACCAGGTTCGACGCCTTGTGAAGCACCGTCTCGGCCGCGCCGGTTTTGGCGATCAGTTCGACACGGTACTTCACCAGACCGGGCTTGAGTTTCACCTTGAAGTCATAGGCGTTACCGTCGCCCGGCGTCACGATCGTGTCGGTGAACGGTTTGTCGTCAGCGAACACCTTCAGGATCACCGCGTCGGCCTTCTCGGTGAGCGTGCCGTTGTAGTGCAGCGTGCCCTCGTTTTTGTCGTCGCGGGCGTAGAACTGGCCGTCCGTGGGCTTCTCGTCCTTCGCGGGTACGCACTCCAGCCAGGCGTCCTTCGCGGGTTCTTTCACGAAGATCGTGACCGACCGCACGATGGCCTCGCCGCCGTTGTCGATGGCCGCCGTGACCGTCATCTTACCGCTGTTCTGGGCGCGCTTGAGGACGAGCTTTCCCGGTGCGGCTTCCTGAATCGTGGCGATGTCGGCAACACTCCACTTGTAGTTGAGCTTGTCGGCGCCCGCGGCCCGGAGCGCGTCGAGGTTGGTGATCGCCGGCACCACCTCGATTGCTTTGCGCCCGTCCCAATCGGCTGGTGCTTGCAGCGTGAATTCCGGTTCCGGGATGGCTTCCACGATGGTGATCGGGAGATCCTTGGTCTTCGTTTCGTTCGGGTACACGGCCTTGAACCGCAGCGTGAGCTTCTGGCTTCCCGTCACCCGCCCGGCTTCAAACCGGTATGCGAAGCGGTCCGTCGCGACGACCGTTTCTTTGCCGTCGCGAACGACGCTCCAGTACACCTTCTGCGCGCCGCCGGCCTTCGCCTCGTAGGTGATGCCGCGGCCCTCGGGAACGGCCGATTCCGTCTCCGGGAATCCGAATTCCTTGCCGGCTTGCGCTACCGGGCCGACCAGCGTCTGGAGCGGCTTCTGGTTCTCGTACTGGAGCCGAATCCAGTCGGCCGAGCGCGCGACTTTGGAGACGCGCACCTCGTCGATGTCGCCGACGAAGTCGTAGTTGTTGTACCACCCGCCGATCCACAACCGGGCCGGGGTCTTGATGTTCAGCAGCGGCTTCGCGCCCGCGTCCAACTTCCCGTTGATGTAGACCTTGCCGTCTTCGCGGTCGTAGGTGTGGACGACGTGAACCCACTCGCCGAGCGGCACGCGGACCTCGCCGCGCACGTCGGAGAAGTCGCTGTCGATGTGGACGTGCGGCGGGCTGCGGAGCTGCATGCGGACCTTGCTGCCGCGACCGCCGCCCTCGTTGCCCCAACCGATGATCGTCGCGTTCGGCCTCTCGGCCCGGAACCACACCTCGGTGCTGTGTGAACTCGCGCCCGCGGGGTAGTTCGGAATCTTGTCGCCGCAGAAGATGCCCGCCTTGCCCGCGAAGTGCCTCGCCTGACCCACGACGCCCGCGACGGAGGTCGTGCCTGTGTCCTTCGATTCCAGCGTCCCGACTTCGTCCTTCACTGTCTCGGTCATGTGCCAGACGCTGACGTAGCCGTTCGACTCGTTGAACACGGCCTTCCCGTCGGACTCGGTCTTCGCGTCGGCCTTGCCCCAGAGCAGTTTAATCTGTTGCCGCGCGTTGCCGGTGATCTTCGGCACGCGCACCCAGACGCTCGCCACGCCCTTCGTCGCGTCCCACTCCTCGATTTGGTAGGCCAGCGGGTCGCCCTTCGCGGACGAGAACCGCAGGTCTTCGCCGTTCGCTTTCGCCTGGTCGAAGTTGAAGTAGTCCTTGTGCAGCCGAACGAGCAGTGGGAAGTTCTCGACCGTCGCGGTCGCCGGCAAGTCGGCCCCTTCCGGCGTGGTGAGGACGTACACCGAGCCTGAGTGCTTCCACGCGCCGTAGTCGGCGGACGCCGGTCCCGCGAGCGCGAGGATCAGAATCGAACTCAGAGCACGAAGCGTTTTCACGGGTGTATCCCTTCGGAAGCGGGTCGGTGACGGTGCGTGATGAACCGGCGGGGTTCTCGTCCAGAGTGTACCCGGATCACGCGCCGGCAGAAAAGATAAACGGAGTGGGCACCGCGTCTCGTGCCGGGGATTGCTTTGCATCACGCGAGCGGTCGGGTACAGTCCGGGTCACCCGCTCCTTGTCGTTGCCGAACGGTGAAGCCATGATCCGCGTGCGAATCCTCTCCCTCATCGCTCTCCTGTCCGCGGTTAGCGCGACGGCGGCGGAGCCGAAGCCGACCGTCACGCCCCTCGTGCAAACGGTCGATCTGGACGTGGGTGGCTCGCAGGAGGTCGAACTCGGCGGCAAGAAGGTGACCGTCAAACTGCTCGACCGGAAGGAGACACGCGACGAGTTGCGCGGTGCCGTCCGCGTCGCGGAGGTGACGGTGGAGGTGAACGGCAAGAAGGTGACGCTGGTCTCCTCGAACTACCGACTGCCGGTGACGGTCGGCGGGGTGCAGATCGACTGCCCGGTCACGAAGGGGTTCACCGAGCGGACCTCCACGGGCAACGTCTGGGGTCTGGACAAGAGCGCCCGGCTGCGGGTCTGGCCGGAAGGCTCGCCGCTGATGAACGCGGGCACGTTCCGCTACCCCGCGAAGCAGCGCTGGTTCGCCAGCGGCACGCAGATGGCGAACGAACCCGTTCACGTGGACGGCGGCGAAGTGCCGGGCAACAAGCCAATCTATTACCACTACGGCCTCGACATCGGCGGCGCCGAAGGGCTGGTCGAAGTCATCGCCGCGACCGACGGCGAGGTCGTCTCTTCCGGCAAGGAAGCGGCCGAGGGCTACGCCGACACGCCGGTGAAGCCGCGGTACGACGTGGTCTACCTGCGCGACGCGCGCGGCTGGTACTACCGGTACAGCCACCTGCACACCATCGACCCCGCCATCAAGGTCGGCGCGAAGGTGAAGATGGGCCAGAAGGTCGGGTTGCTCGGCAAGGAGGGCGGCAGCGGCGGGTGGTCGCACCTGCACTTCGACATCACCGCGAAGCAGCCGTCCGGCAAGTGGGGCATCGTGGAAGGTTACGCCTTCCTGTGGGAAGCGTACCTCGAAGAACACAAGCCGAAGCTGCTCGCGGTGGCGCGGCCGCACCAACTCGCGAACGTCGGGGAGAAGGTCACGCTCGACGGTAGCCGGTCGTGGGCCGCGGACGCGGGCAAACGCTCCTTCGAGTGGACTTTCACCGACGGCAAGACCGCGACCGGCGACCGCGTTGCGCGGACCTACGCGAAGCCGGGCGTGTACAGCGAGGTGCTGAAGTTCACCGACGCGGCCGGGCGCGTGGACTACGACTTCGCGGTGGTGAACGTGCTCGACAAGGACAACCCGGACAAACTGCCGCCGTCGATCCACGCCGCGTACCACCCGACCACCGGAATCAAGCCGGGCGACACGGTGACGTTCCTCGTTCGCACGTTCCGGACGGTGGAGGGAAAGGAGACGTGGGACTTCGGGGACGGCAGTCCGAAGGTGGAGGTGCGGAGCGACGGCAACGCGGTGCAACTCGCGAAGGACGGGTACGCCCGCACCGCGCACAAGTACGAGAAGGCCGGTCACTACCTGGTGCGGGTCGAGCGCACCAACGGCCGGGGCGAAACGGCCGTCGCGCGCCTGCACGTCCGCGTCGGGGTGGAGTGACCGCGGCGCCTGTCTTCGGACTGGCGGACTTTATTGTGGTGCGGGCGTCCCGCCCAATGGCACTTGGTTTGTGGTTTTGTGGCACAGGCTTCCAGCCTGTGTTGCCTTTAAAAACACAGGCTGGAAGCCTGTGCCACAAGAGCAAAGAAGCACAAAGTAAGTGCCATTGG
>CANLGS010000154.1 GCA_947490035.1 Gemmataceae bacterium | reverse complement strand
GTGGCCGGGTTCACTCGATACGCCGAACTAATCGCCCATAACGGCGTCCGGCTACACGGCATGTACTACTTCGTGCCCGGCGTACTCGCGCACTTCGACACCGAGGCAGTGTACGCGCTGATCGCCCCGCGCCCGCTGCTCATGCTCTCCGGCGACCGCGACTTCGGGCTGCCGCTGACCGGGATCGAGGTGCTGGAGAAGAAGGTCGGGGCGGTGTACAAGTTGCACGGCAAGCCGGACCACTTCCGCAGCGTGGTGTACGAGAACACCGCCCACGAGTACCTGCCCGAGATGCGCGACCGGATGGCCGCGTGGTTCGAGAAGTATCTCTCGAAAGGCCGAACTGAGCCAAACGACCCGATTCGGCACTGACGCTGTCTGTTCACTCCCGCAGTCGGGGTTCTGTAGTGAACCCGCCCGCGGAAGCCCTCCCCATGCCACGCCTGCTACCGACCCTGTTCGCACTCCTCCTGCTGCCCGCGGCTTCCGCCGGTGCCGAGCCGGCCGCGGTCCCCACGTTCGAGCGGGACGTGCTGCCGATCCTCGGCTCGCACTGCCTTCAGTGTCACGGCGGCATCCACCAGAAGGGCGGGCTGGATCTGCGCACGGCCGCCGCGGCGCTCGCGGGCGGCGACGGCGGGAAGGTGATCGTCGCGGGCGATCCGAAGGCCAGCGACTTGTGGAAGGCGGTCGAGTCCGACACGATGCCGAAGGGGCCGATCAAGGTCTCCGCCGCGGACAAGGAGGTGATCCGGAAGTGGATCGCAGCCGGGGCGAAGTCGGCGCGGCACGCGGGCGAGTTGCGGGTGCCGCCGAAGGCCCGGGCGGCGAAGGAACTGGCCGCCTTCATCGACCGCGAGATCGACCGCCGGCTCGCCGAGGCGAAGGTTCCCGCCTCGCCCGCCGCGGACGACGGCGAGTTCCAGCGCCGCGTCCGGCTCGACGTGGTGGGCCGCATCCCCACCCGCGCCGAGGCGACCGCGTTCCTCGGCGACACAGCTTCCGACAAGCGCGAGAAGCTCATCGACGCACTGCTCGCACGCCCGGAGTACGGTCTGTATCAAGCTCGACTGTGGCGTGACCGCGTTGCGGTGCCGATTGGGGCCGGCGAGGACCTGAAGGGAAACTTCACCGCAGCGTTCCACACGTGGCTCACCGACGGCCTCAACAAGAACCGCCGGTGGGACGAACTGGTCCGCGAAATGATCACGGCAGAGGGCGACACCCCGCCGGTGGCGTTCGTTCGGCAGTGTATGGACGACGGTCAACCGCGGGCGAACAAGCTGGCGGTCTCGGTGTCGCGACGGTTCCTCGGCGTCCGGTTGGAATGCGCCGAGTGCCACGACCACCCGTTCGCCGACTGGAAGCAGGACGACTTCTGGGGACTGGCGGCGTTCTTCGCCCGCACGGCGAAGGTGGAGAAGAACAGGACCGAGACGCGCTCCGGCATCTACGACAGCGAGAAGGGGCCACCCACGACACGGTTCGGGCTGAAGCCACTGGCGCGGAAGGACGGCGGGGCGGTACTCCTCCCTGACGATGCCGGGCCGCGGGCGAAAACGGTCGTCTCCGCGAAACTCCCGCGCGACGCGGTGGTGAAACTGGACGAGAAGTCGCCGCGGGTCGTTCTCGCGGAGTGGGTGACCTCGCCGAAGAACGCGATGTTTGCCCGCGCCACCGTCAACCGACTGTGGGCACAGGTATTCGGTCGCGGCCTGGTCAACCCGGTCGATTCCCTCGAACCGGAGAACCCGCCGACGCATCCCGAGTTGCTCGACGTCTTGGCCGGGGAACTGGTCGTTTCCGGGTACGATCTGAAGCACCTCCTCCAGGCAATGCTCCTCACGAAAGCGTACCAGCGGACGCACGCTGCCGTTCCCGGCAACGAGCGGGACGAGTCGCTCTACAGCCACGCCGCCGGGAAGGTGGTGAACCCCGAATCCTTGTTCGAGTCGCTGGTGATCGCCTCCGGCAACACGCTGGACGCCAAGGGGAACGGAAGCGTTGGCGGGAAGGGTAAGGGCGCGCTTGCGTCGCGCAACGAGTTTTTGAAACTGTTCGGCACCGCGAGTGCCGACGGCGAGCCGGGCGACTACACCCAGGGCATCGCCCAGGTCTTGGCCCTCCTCAACGACCCGGCCGTGAACGTCCCGAACAAGCTCGTCACCGACGCCGCGAAGGAGGGCGGTGACCCCGACGCGATCCTCACGCGCATCTTCGTCGGCGTCCTGAGCCGCAAGCCACGCCCCGACGAACTGGAACTGACCCGCAAGTTCGTGAGCCGCCGCAAAAGCCTGCTCGATGGCTACCAGGCGGTCTGGTGGGCGCTCGTGAACTCCCCCGAATTCGCCGTCGTTCCGTAGAGGCCCGCTATGTTTCACCGTCGCCTCACTCGCCGCGAAACCCTGCGCCTGGCCGCCGCCGGGGTGTCGGCGGTGTCGTTCTCGCAGTGGCTCGGGCCGCTCGCCGGCCACGCCGCCGAGACCAAACAGAAGCACAAGGCGTGCATCCTGTTGTGGATGGACGGCGGGCCGTCGCAGACCGACACGTTCGACCCCAAGCCCGACGCCCCGGCCGAGTTCCGCGGGCCGTACAAGGCAATTCAGACTGCCGTGCCGGGACTGCAAATCGGCGAGGGCTACACAAAACTCGCGAAGTGGATGGACCGCGCCTGCGTGATCCGCGGGATGAAGACCGACGAGGCCGCGGAGCACTGGCGCGGCCGGATCTATATGCACACCGGCTACCGGCCGAACTTCGCCGGACTGACCTACCCGTCGCTCGGGTCGATCGTCGCGGCCCACCGGCCGCAGGACACGGGCCTGCCGAACTTCGTCGTCGCCGGCAAGACGATGCAGGCGTTCCCGCACATCAACGGGGCCGGGTTCCTCGGCCCACGGCACGACGGGTTGATCCTCCGCGACCTGTCGAAGGGACTGGAGAACGCCCAACCCGCGACCGACGCGACCGAGTATGCCGAACGCCTGGAACTCGCCGACAAGCTCGCGCAGGGCTTCCAGCGCACCGCGCCGTGGCCCGCGGTGAAGGCCCAGCGGACGGCCTACCAGGGGGCGGTGGAACTGGTCCGATCCGGGAAGAGTCAGGTGTTCGACCTGTCGCGCGAACCCGAGAAGGTCCGCGACCGCTACGGCAAGCACGAGTTCGGTCAGGGGTGCTTGCTGGCCCGCCGTCTGGTCGAGGCCGGCGTGCCGTTCGTCGAGGTCTATCTCGGCGACTGGGACACCCACGAGCAGAAGCGCTCGGAGTCGGTGCGGGACACCTTGTTGCCGGTCAGCGATCAGGCGATGACGGCCCTCCTCACCGACCTGAAGGATCGCGGGTTGCTGGACGACACGCTGGTGATCTGGATGGGGGAGTTCGGCCGCACCCCGAAGACGCACGACAAGTCCGGTTCGCGGAACCACTACGACAAGGCGTGGTCCACGGTGCTGTTCGGCGGCGGGGTGCCCGGCGGGGCGGTCGTCGGCAAGACCGACGATAAGGCCGCCGAGGTCACCGACCGGCCGGTGAGCGGGCCGGATTTCATGGCCACGGTGCTGACGCTGCTGGGCATCGACCCGGCGAAGGACCTGCACGCCGGCAGCCGCCCGGTGCGCACCACCGCCCCGGGTGCAAAGCCGATCTCGGAAGTCGTCGGCAAGGGGTGACCCCGCCGGCCACCGACACCCCAACCGAAACCGCCCGAACACACGCCAGGACTGTCCCACCAACCCCACCCACCCGCCGAGGGCCTCTCATGCTGACCATTTGCGACCGCGGGCACGCCGCCACCTGCCGGGGCCGCACTCGCCGCGAGTTCCTCCGCATCGGCAGCCTTGCGCTCGGCGGGCTGACGCTGCCGGACCTGCTGGCAGCCAGAGCCCGTGCCGGCTCCGGCGACTCGACCGATCACAAATCCGTCGTCCTCCTCTTCCTCCAGGGCGGCCCAACCCAACTGGAAACGTGGGACCCGAAGCCGGACGCGCCGGAAGAGTACCGCACGATCGTGGATACGATCCCGACCGCGCATCCGGGCATCCGGTTCAGCAAGTTCTTCCCGCGACTGGCCGCCGCCGCGAACGAGTTCACCCTGTTCCACTCGTTCGCCTCGGGCAACGGCGGGCACACGTACGAGTCCGTCACCACCGGCGGGAACAAGACCAAGGCGTCGATGGGCGCCGCGTATGCGAACCTGGCCGGTGGGGTCAACCCGCGGAACAGCCTGCCGACGAACATGCTCCTCCTCCCCGAGGCCGTCCAGGACGGGTTGAAACTCCAGAGCAACTTCGAGACCCAGGCGTTGCCGACGCTCACCCAGACGGGTTCGCTCGGGTCGCAGTACGAGGCGTTCAACCCGGCGGGCGGTTCCACCCTCGCCCGGAACATGACCCTCACCCTCCCCCGCGAGCAGTTCGACGACCGGCGTCGGTTGCTCGCCGGATTCGACGCGCTCCGCCACGACCTCGACCGGGGTCGCGCGCTCGCCCAGGCCGACAAGTTCCAGCAGCAGGCGTTCGACATCATCACCCGCGGGGTGACGGACGCGTTCGACCTGAGCAAGGAGGATCCCGGGACGCTCGGACTCTACGACACAAGCAAGTTGTTCAAGCTGGAAGACGCCACCAAGTGGGGCGACATGCGGCGGTCGTCGAACCTGCTCGGCAAGCAGATGCTGTTGGCCCGGCGGTTGTGCGAGGGCGGGGCCGGGTTCGTCACCGTGTCCGACTGCGGCTGGGACATGCACTCGAACGGGAACAGCCCGAAGAAAATGGACGGGCTGAAGTGGCTGGCCCCGCAGGTGGACCACGCGGTCGCGGCGTTCCTGGAGGACGTGAAGCAGCGGGGCCTGTCGGACCGCATCCTGCTGATCGTGACCGGGGAAATGGGGCGCACGCCGAAGCTGAACAAGGACGGCGGCCGCGATCACTACGGGAACATCACCCCGCTCCTCGTGGCCGGGGGTGGGCTGAAGACGGGCCAAGTCGTCGGCAAGTCGGATGCCACGGCCTCCAAGCCGGTGACGAAAACCTACACGCCCGCCCACCTGTTCGGGACGGTGATGCGGTACCTGGTCGATGTCGGCCAACTCCGGCTCCGCACCGACCTCAACCGCGACCTGATGGCGGCCATCGATAGCGCCCCGACCATCCCCGAGTTGGCCTGACCTCATTCCCGAGATTCCCCATGCGTCGGCTCTTTGGGGTGATCTGTCTCGTCGCGGTCGGCCCCGGGTCTCTCCGGGCCGACCCGCCCGCGCTCGACGGCTCGTGGCGTGTCCTCCTCGCCCACCGGAACGACGCGGACGCGCTCGGCGACCCGGCACTGCGGGACTCGGTCGTGACGATCAAGGGCGACCGGCTGGAGTGGAAATCGGCCGACGGCAAGGCCAGCCACTTCGCCGCGACGATCACGCCGCGGGTGGCCAAGGAGAAGGGCGCGCTCAACGAAATGGATCTGGTCCCGGCCGGCGGGAAGGCGGACAAGCCGCTCCCCGGCATCTACGACCTGTACCTGCCGGACTACTTGAAGATCTCGTTCCACGAGACGACCCGGCCGAAGGGATACAGTGGCGGGCGGCAGTCCACCTTCTTTCTGCTCGAGCGCGTCACGCCCGACGCACCTCGCCCCAGGCGGACCACCGGGAAGGACGCCGAACTGCTCGTCGGAACCTGGACGATGCTGACGAGCCTGGACGACGCGGCGGACAAGATCAAACCCGGGCCGTACTCGGGGCACGTGTGCGTCATCACCAAGACTCGCATCGAGTGGAAGGCGACGACGAAATCTCCCAGCCCGTCCGTCGGCGCGGACTACACGATCGACCCGACGAAATCGCGGCGGACGATGGACTTCCGTAGCGCGAAGGGCGGCAATCCGGCCCCGCCGGAAGACGGCTATCTGCCCGCGATCTACGAGTTCATCGACGACGACACGCTGAAGGTGTGCTACCCCGAGAGCGGGTTCAAGCCCGGCACCGCGCCGCAGGACCGCCCGCGCCCCACCCGCTTCCTTTCGGACGGCAACCTGAACCTCTGGGTCATGAAGCGGCAACCCGTCGCATCCCCGAAGGGTCCGGTGAAGCCATGAGCCGCTGCACTCTTGCCGCTGTCGCCCTCGTGATCCTCGGGGTTGGTGCGCCGTCGCGGGCGGAGGACGCTGCCGACTTCGACCGCGCGGTCAAGCCGTTGCTCGTCAAACATTGCGTCGCCTGCCACGGGACCGAGAAGCCCAAGGGCGGAGTGCGGTTCGACGGGCCGGCCCCGGACCTGACCGACCCGAAGGTGTCCGAGAAGTGGCTCCTGGCGCGGCGGATGCTCGCGCAGGGGGAGATGCCGCCGGAGGGCAAGCCCCGGCCCACCGCCGATGAGTTGCTTGCCACCATGAACTGGATCGAGGACGCCGCCGCTCGGGCCGCAGTCGTCACCCGCGGCGGGGTCGGTCGGCGCGCCCTGCGGCGGCTCACCAACCGCGAGTACGTCGCCACGCTTCACGACTTGCTCGGACTGTCGTTCCCGCACGCCACCGGCGACCTCAGCGCCCGATTGCCGAGCGACGCCATCGCCAACACCTTCAGCAACGACAGCAACTCTCAGGTGACGCAGGCGCTGCTGCTCCGCCGGAGTCTCGACCTCGCCGAAGACCTGCTCGCCGTCGCCCTGCCCGCGAAGGGCACGGTCAAGCCGTTCCGGTACGACGTGGACCTTCGCGCGCTCGTCGCCGACAAGCACCGGGCGTTCATGGCACTGCCCGACGCGAACCGCAAGGGCCAGCGCGGCCCGGCCATTCAGAACGTAGTCATCCCCGCGCACGCGAAGAGTGGCGAACCGGCCAGGCTTGGGGTTCAGGGAGCCAACAACGGCCAGCTCTCGATCGATCACCTCGATCCCGCCCGCGGGCTGATGCTGGAGCCGAACCCGATCACCATCGGGGTGAACCGCAACACGATCACGCTGACGCTGCCGTTCGTGCCCGAGGGCGGCGTGCTGCGCCTGCGGGCGCGGGCGGCCGCAGTAATGGAACACGACGACTGCGCCCCGGTCCTGCGGATCAGTTTCGGCGGGCCGCAGGGGCCGGGGAATGTCGCGTACCCGGTGGGCCAAGTGACCGTAACAGCGACCGAAACGAAAGAATACGAGTTGGAAGTCCCGCTGCTGCTGGCCGAGTGCGACTGGAAGTCGTTCCGCCGCGAGAAGCGGTTGCTCGTGCAGATCGACAACGCCGCGGCGCTGCTCGGCCCGACACCGATTCCCGAGAACTACGACCAGAAGAAACGGGAGACGTACCTCAAGCGGAACCGGCTGCTGCTGGAGTCGTTCACGCTCGAACTGGACGCCTCCCCGACGTGGCCACCGAAGAGCGAGGGCGTGCTGCTCGCGCCGCGCGAGGCCGAAGACGATGAGGCCCGCGCGAAACGCTCCTTGCGGGCGTTCCTGTCGCGGGCGTTTCGGCGGCCGGTTGATGACCGCGAACTGGATGCGTTCGTCAAACTGTACCGCGGCCAGCGGGCCGTCGGCCGCGGGTTCCTCGACGCCTACAAGACCGCCGTCGCCGCCGCGCTCGTGTCGCCGCAGGTACTCTACCTGACCGAGACGCGGGCCGCGGAGCGCCGGCCGCTGACCGCGTGGGAACTGGCGTCGCGCCTGTCGTACCTCGCGTGGAACACCACCCCGGACGCGGACCTCCTCGCCCGCGCCGCCGACGGCTCGCTCCTCACCGACGCGGAACTGACGAAGCAGTTACACCGCCTGCTCAAAGACGACCGGGCCTTCGCCTTCTCCCGCGAGTTCACCCGGCAATGGCTCGATCTCGACGTGATCGACCACCTCGCGCCGCCGGTGGCACGGCCC
>CANLGS010000153.1 GCA_947490035.1 Gemmataceae bacterium | reverse complement strand
GGTGTCTGGGACCGAGCGTATGCGGCGTACCTACACGCTCAGCCACTCCCGAAAGAGGTGAGTTACCGGCCGCGAGAAACCAAAACACCTGCAATTGCAGCGTAAACTCGGGGATCGGGGCAACGGCACCCGCCGCGCGAGACTGGCTCGCGGACCGCGGGCACACGCGGCTCGGCCTCGTCGGTTCGAGCATGGGCGGGTTCGCGTCCGCGTGGTTCGCGAAGCACAACCCGGAGGGCGTGATAGGCTGCGTGCTGCTCGCGCCCGCGTTCGGGTTCCTCGACCGCCGCTGGAACGCAATCACGCCGGAAGAACAAGCCGCGTGGAAGCGCACAGGCCGGCGGCGCATCACGAACGCGTGGGTGAGCGTCGAGATCGGTATCGGGTTGGTCGAGGAGCGCGACCGCTTCGCGCCGCGCGACCTCGTAACGGACTGGCGCACACCCGCCCTGCTCTTCCACGGCATGGCCGACGACACGGTTCCCGACAGCGACAGTCTGTTCTTCGCGCGCGAAGTCGATTACCCTCATGTGGAACTGCGGCTGCTGAAGGACGGCGACCACCGGCTGACGGCGTACAAAGACGACATCGCCGGCGCCGCGGGCGCGTTCTTCGCGCGACTGTTGGGAGAGTGAACCTATGCGTGCCTTAATCTTGGCGAGCGTCGCACTGGGTTTGTGCGTGCCCGCGTTCGCCGCCGACCCACGGGAGAAGCTGGACCGCTACGGCGACCCGCTCCCGGCCGGCGCGCTGATGCGATTCGGCACGCTCCGCAACCGCGCACCGATCACCGGCTTCGGCATCGAGAAGGACGGCACTGTCGTGACGGTCGGGCCGGGCGCGGACGTGCGCCGCTGGCGCGCGACCGACGACAAGAGCAGCGAACCGATTGTACTTCCGCTGGACAGATCGAAGCTCGCGGAAAACGAGCCGCAGGTCTCGCCGGACGGAAGGTACGTCGCGGCGTGTACCCGCGACACGGTGTTCGTGTGGGAGACGCCGGCCGACGCGAAGGCCAAGCCGAAGCAGGTGGCTGCGTTTGCGCACGCGATGGCCGGTCCCCTCTATTTCTCGCCCGATGGCAGCAAATTGGTTGTTGCGTGCGCACACGACCTGAATAGCTCGTTTGTGTTTGCCCGACCGATTTCCCTCTGTGATCTCAAGACGGGCAAGACGATCGACTTGGAAGGAAAAGTGGTCAACGCCAATTCCGTGAGGTTCTCCGCCGATGGGAAGCATGTCTTCGCGAATGCGGACGACAAATTCGTTCTCTGGGATACGGCCACCGCAAAGAGGGTGGCCGAGGTGAAAATCAGCGAGCATTCATATCTCGATTGCGCGCTGAACCCCGCGCGCGACTTGATCGTGGCTCAACAGTACACGGGCAACGTCAAAATCGAGTGGCACTTCTTCGACGTAAAGACCGGCAAGCGGCGGAACGATCTTCTCGACCCCGGCGTTGGCGCGTCGGTGAGCTTCGCGCCGGACGGCAAGACAATTCTCGTCGCCGGTGACGCCGGTGTGCTGTGGTGGGATCCGGTCGCGGGCAAGGTGATCCGCAAGTTCGACGGCGACGCGAGCGGCTACGGCTTCCGTGCGGCACCTGCTCGGTTCACCCCAGACGGCAAGACACTCGTCGCGACCAGTGGGCACGTTCTCTTCCGCTGGGACGCCGCGACCGGCAAGCCGCTGTTCTCAGAGCAGAACGCTGGGCACTCGCGAGAGATCGCGAGCCTGGGCATATCGGCCGATGGCAAACGTATCGCGACGCGCGGACAGGACGGGCGACTCTGCGTGTGGGACGCGAGTACGGGCGCGGAACTGTGGCGCGCGCCTGCGGATCGGTGGACGTCCCTACAGCCCGCGTTCTCGCCGGACGGCAAGTTCCTGTACGCTGGCGTTCCGGACAAGAACGAGGTGATGAAGTCCGACGCGGCAACCGGAAAAGAGTTGTTGAAACTGATCGGCGATGCCAAGCTACCGAAGCGTGGTTCCGTGGAGGCGATCCGCGTCGCGGCTGACGGAAAAACGGTGTTCGCGATCATCGGCCCGTCCGACGCGCTTCACAACGCTCAGGTGGTTGTCTGGGATTCGAGTACCGGCGAGCGCCTCAAAACGGCTCGCGTGTTCGACAGGGAGTGCTTTTCCTCTGACCTCTCACCAGACGGGGTGCTCATCGCAATCGGCATCGATCCCACGACGGTACTCCCCGTCGCGGAACAGCGCGTCAATTATCTCGTTGATGCGAAACTTCAGAGCGCCGGAACGCCCACGTTTTCCGACGACGGCAAATGGCTCACCGTCCTCGCCCGGACCAACGCGCCGGGCGGCGGGGACAATCACTGGGCGGTCGTCTATTCCACCAAGACGTGGAAGCAGGTGTGTTCGATTTCGATTGTCAAATCCGGGCGCGCCGCACTTTCACCCGATGGCAAGACGCTGGCCGTTGCCGCGGACGAAAATGTGGAGTTCTTCGACACGGCAACCTCGAAATCCTTCGGCGAGTACAAGCTCTCCGGGGGTGCGTGGGGCGGTCGCTATCGCGGCTACACCCAGTCTCTGCGATTCACGCCGGACGGCACGAAGCTCATCACCGGGCACGCGGACACGACCGCGCTCGTGTGGGCCGTCCCGGAGCGGACCGCGAAATAACCCGACCTCTTCCACCCACGGAGCTTTCCCTTGCGACTGTTCACACTCGCCCTCGCCGCGCTACTTGCGCTGCCGATGCTCGCGTCCGCCGCGCCCGACGTGCCGGCACCGCCGCCCGACCTCGTCGATTACGTCACCAAGAAGGACGACTCCTTCTCGTGGAAACTCGTTGACAAGAAGGACAGCGACAGCGGCACCGTGTACGAGATCGACCTCATCTCGCAGACGTGGCACGACATCAAGTGGGACCACAAACTGCAAGTGTTCGTGCCGAAGGGCGCGAAGCCGCAGGCGACGATGGTGCTGTGGAACCAGGGCGGCAAGCCGAACGCGACCTCCGGCATCCTCGGGCTGGCGCTCGCGGACAAGATCAAGGCGCCGGTCGCGTTCCTGTACGGCGTACCCAAGCAGCCGCTGTTCGGCGGTAAGACCGAAGACGCGCTCATCGCGGAGACGTTCGTCAAGTACCTCGACACGAAGGACGGTTCGTGGCCGCTCTTGTTCCCGATGGTGAAGAGTGTGGTGAAGGGGATGGACGCGCTGCAAGCGTTCGCGAAGGAGGAGTGGAAGTTCGAGGTGAAGTCGTTCGTGATCACCGGCGCGTCGAAGCGCGGGTGGACGACGTGGCTGACCGCCGCGACCGGCGACAAGCGGGTGAAGGCGATCGCGCCGCTGGTCATCGACACGCTCAACATCCCGGTTCAGATGAAGAACCAACTGGCCGCGTTCGGCAAGCCGAGCCAGATGATCCACGACTACGTCGAGCGCAAGCTGGTGCCGATCCCCGACACGGCAGAGGCAAAGAAGTTGTGGCAGATGATCGACCCCTACGTCTACCGCGAGAAGCTCACGGTGCCGAAGCTGATCCTCAACGGCACGAACGACCCGTACTGGCCGCTGGACGCGCTGAACTCGTACTGGGACGAGTTGAAGGGCGACAAGTGGATTCTGTACGTACCCAACGCCGGCCACGACCTGCGCGAGGCTGATAAGGACGGCAAGAAAGAGCTGCTCCCGGCCCGCGCGGTGAACACCCTGGCCGCGTTCTGCTACTGCCAGATCTTCGACAAGCCGATGCCGACGCTGACGTGGAAGTACGTCCAGAAGCCCGCAGGTGTTGACTTCTCCATCACGCCCAACGGCACGATGAAAGGTCAGCGCGCCTGGATCGCGGAGTCCGACACGCGTGACTTCCGCAAAGCAACGTGGAAGAGCGAGACGCTCAGCGAGGTGAAAGGCGGTGCCGTGGTCATCGGCGGTCCGGTTTCGGTGGACATGAAGTTCAACCGGCCGCAGAAGAACCTCGCCGCGGTCATGGTGGAGACCGAGTTCGAGGTGGATCACCTCAAGTTCAACCTGTCGTCGCAACTCCGCATTCTGGAAGCGAAGCAGTAACGCATGAAGTGGGATTTCGCGCGCGAGTTGGAGATGTGGGGGCCGCGATCCCCTCACACGCATCAGGGGGCTTACGCCCCCCGCTCGCCAAGTCTGAGCGACGCGCGCGCCTATTGCGCGCACGTCGCGAAGTCGCACTACGAGAACTTCACCGTCGTTTCGCTGCTGCTGCCGCGGCGGCTCATCCGACACTTCCACGCGGTGTACGCGTACTGCCGGTGGTCGGACGACCTCGCCGACGAAACGGCCGGTGGCGACGAGGCGCTCGCGCTCATCGCGTGGTGGCGCGAAGAGTTGCTCGCGTGCTACGAAGGCACCCCGCGACACCCGGTGATGATCGCGCTGCGCGAGACCATCCGCCGGTTCGACATCCCGCCGCGAACTTTCCTCGCGCTGCTCATCGCGTTCGAGCAGGACCAGCGCGTGAAGCGGTACGACACCTTCGACCAGTTAACCAGTTACTGCAACTGCTCCGCGAACCCGGTCGGGAACCTCGTGCTGATGCTGTTCGAGTGCTACGACGCCGAACGCGCGCGGCTCTCGGACGAGGTCTGCACCGGGCTGCAACTCGCGAACTTCTGGCAGGACGTGTCGCGCGACCTCGACATCGGCCGCGTGTACCTGCCGGCGGAAGACCGGGCGCGATTCGGCTACAGCGACGCGGACTTGGAGGCGCGGCGCTGCACGCCGGCGTTCCGCGAGTTGATGCGGTTCGAGGTGAACCGCGCTCGCGGGTACTTCAACCGCGGCGCGGCGCTGCTGCCGCTGTTGCCGAAGGCGGCGCGCGTGGATGTCGAGTTGTTCATTCGCGGCGGCGAAGCGATTCTGACTGCGATCGAGCGCGCCGACTACGACGTGTGGACGACACGCCCCGAGGTGACCAAGTGGGCGAAGGCGAAGTTGCTGCTGGGCGCGGTGGTGCGGAAAGTCTTGTAGGGTGTGACAAGGCTTTGCGCCGTCCCACCATGCCTTTTGGTCTTGTGGCACAGACATTCCTGTCTGTGTTGTCTTTGGAAGCACGGACAGGAATGTCTGTGCCACAAGAGAAGAGGTGGGACGGCGCAGAGCCTTGTCCCACCCTACAACACCCGCGCCGTCACCTTGTCGTGTTCCAACTCCTCCACCAACTCGCGCGCCTCGCCGAACGTCAGCCCGTCAGCCAGTGTGAACGGCGTGGTCGAAATCTCAGCCTTCCCCAGCCGTGCGAGCAGTGCGTCGCGCGCGGCGGAGGGGAACGCCTCTACGATCACGCGGTGGAACGCCGGCGGCTTGTGCAACCGCAGCAGCAACTCGTAGTCCGGCAGTTCGGCCACGACGGTGAGCTTGTCGCCGACCTTCAGCCGGTAGCCGCGCACGCGGGTCAGGTCTTGCCCCGGCAGCGCGAGCGGCAGCAGCGAGTAGTCGAGTACCAGCGAGCGGAGCGACTTGCCGTTCAGGTGGTCGTCGGCGTCGTTCACGACGAGGTCGATGACGACCAGCGTGCGCCCGGCGGCGGCCACGAGCGCCTGCATGCTGTCGCCGTACACCGCGGCGGCGAACGCGGGCGCCGCCAGCGCGGGCACCGACATCGCGTTCTGGATGTTCGCCGCCTCGCGCACCGCCTCCGCGAATTCTGGGTCGATGAGCCGCACCACGACCCGCTGCTTCGGGTTCATCTCGCGCACCAGCAGCGCGATTTCGAGGTTCGCCAGTTCGCTGTCGGTGGCCGCGATCACGGCCTTCGCGGAGTCCGCCCGCACCTGGCGCAGCACCTCGGGCACGGTTGCGTCGCCGATGAACACCGGCACGCTCATCCGCCGCACCGTCTCGAAAAACGGGCCGCCGGTCTCCTTGTCGATTGCCACCACGCGCTCGCCCATCACGATCAGTTCTTGCACGAGCCGGTAGCCGACGTTCCCCAACCCGCACACGACGACGTGCCCGCCGTCGGGGACGCGGCGCACTTCGAGCGCGCCGCCGAGCCGCGCGCGAATGAGGTAGTTCGTGAGGATCGCGGTGAACCCCGCGACGAGCGCGGCGCCCGCGAGCTTCAGCACGCTGAGGAACACCTTCACCCACTCCTGCTTGTTCTCGCCGTGCAACTCGCCGCCGGTCGCGATGATGCCGACCGTCTGATACAGCCCGTCGCCCCACTCCGTGCCGATGCCGAAGCGGAAGACGAGCGTGCTGGCGAGCAGCGTGACGAACAGAATCGGCGTGATGATCTTCACCGACAGATCGACTTGGAGGAGCGTGCGCCGCGCGGTGCGGAACCAGCGGCGCAGCACGCCGGCCCACTGCACGCCGGGCAAGAGGTCGCCGCGGAGCCGCTGCAACAGCTTCTGGAGCGCGAGCGGTCGTCCACAAACAACGAGCCGGTCGCCGGGTGACAACGCGGTGTCACCGTTGAGCGCGAGCAGGAACCGGGGTTCGCCGGTCGCGGGCACGAGCGCGAGCGGAACGAACCCGTGTTCGGTCGCGAGGTCCGCGATCCGCCTCCCGATCAACTCCGAGCCTTCGGGCACGGCGAGTTCGGAGATTTGCCGCGGGCCGTCGTCGAGTTTGAAGGCGCCGAGCGTGTCGCCGCTGACGGCGGTGAGCGCCATCACCGGCGCGATGAGCGCCGACACGCTGAGCGCGACGGTGTTCTTCACCGCGACGCCGAACCGGGCGATCAGGTTCTGATTGAACATCCGCACCACGACGCGCGCGGTCGGGTTCAGCTTGCGCGCGAGCAGCGCGGTGGAGATGTTCACGAGGTCGTCGGACGTGACGATGACGACGCCGCGCGCGTCCTTGATGCCGGCCTGTTCGAGCAGTTCGTGCCGGCGGCAGTCGCCCTTGACGACGGTCACCCCGGCGAGTCGCGGGTCGTTCGGCTCGGCCTTGAGGTCGATCACCACGACCGGAATTCCGGCCGCGCGGAGCGATTCGAGGACGCGCAGCCCGACCCGTCCCAGCCCGCACAGCACCACCGGCCGTTCCATGAGATCACCCTTTCCGTTGCGGTTCGTGCAGCACAGCGGATAATAGACGAGAACGAGAGGCCCGACACCCGGTTATTCGGACGGCGCGCGATGAACTTGGACGACAACGTGTGTTACTGCTTCCACGTGTCGCGTCGGAAGCTGGAGAACTGGGTGCGGCACAACGCACCTAAGGTGCCGAGCCAGTTGTCGATGTGCGGCGGCGCGGGCACCGGGTGCGGGTGGTGCATCCCGTTCCTGAAGCAGATCTTCAGACAGGGCATGCCGCCGGTCGGGTGTGCCGGGTGTGCGGGCGCCGCGCACCCGGACGACGCGCTCGACGAGTTGACGCCGGAAGAGTACGCGGCGCTGCGTGCGGATTACGTGAAGGCCGGCAACGGCACGCCCCCGCCGGGCGCGGAGCCGCTACCGGAAGCGAAGGACGGCGAGAACGCGGGGTGAGGTGCTACCCTTCGACTTCGACGTATTCTTCACATCATGATGCGAAGAACCGAGACGAGGCCAGTCGTTCCGATCAGCAGCATCAGGCCTGCGCACCCGCTCATCATCCGCTGGCGCTCTGTCTCCATCTCATCAAGTTGCCGGTCGATGGCCTCAGTCGTGATGAGAAAGCCGCAACCCGGACATTTCCGTTTACTCTGGACAACTCTGTTCCGAAGTTCCACTGTTGTGCCGCAACTTGGACAACCGAATGAGAACGTTCGCCCTTTTTGCCTACTTGCCCACCACCTTACGGTTCGCTCGTGTTTTGGGTGGTTATCGGGAATGGTGTTTGTGGGTAGTTTGTCGGGATGACTGACACCAAACCCCGGTTGCTGCGAGTGGAGGTCGTGGGC
>CANLGS010000152.1 GCA_947490035.1 Gemmataceae bacterium | reverse complement strand
GCTCAGTTCAACGGCCAAGGCGGAGTCCATCGCCGCTGACGCGAAGAGGCTGACGGAAAAGCTCATGAAGGAAACCGATCCGGCCAAGAAGAAGGACATCGAGAAGGAGTTGCGCGAACTGGGCGGCGGGTTCGACGAAGAGCGGCCCGGCCGGACCGGGGGCGGGTTCGCGGGCGACCCGTTCTGGCAACACAGCGCGAGTCAGAACCTGAACGCCGACCACTTCCTCGCCAACCTGTGCTACGAGTCGAGGGGCTTCACCCGCTACCTGGTCGGGTTCCTGTCCGGCCTGTTTGAAGTGCTGCGGGTCGTGTTCCTGATTCTCCTGTTGAGCGCCGTGGCGCGAGCGTCGCGCGACAGCGGCGTCGCGAACAAGTCGATGATCGGCATCCTGTCCGTCCTCGGGGCCACGCTCCTGAGCATGATCGTCATGCTGATTATCGCCGCCATTCTGGACGACTCCAAGAGTTCGGCCAAGACCACGCCGACCACCCCGGACGAGGCCAAGGCCGCGGTCAAGAAGTTGACGAACACGCTCGCGGGCGGCGAGTTGCTGGTCTACCTGCTCCACGCCGGCGGGCTGGTTATGGCCGCGGTCATGGCGATGGGGGCGAAGACCGCCGCCGGCCGCCGCTCCTGACGTACCTCTGTTGAGGCGCACGCCGTGCTGCTCACCTGTCCCAAGTGCCGGAGCGGACTCCAGGTGCCCGACGGCACCTCCGCGATGGTGCGCTGCCCGGCGTGCAAGACCGTCTTCTCCGCGGCCGACAGCGCCGCGCCCGAAGAGGACGCCGAGGACGAGGAGAAGGCGAAGGCGCGCAAGCCGGCGCGCGACGCGGACGAGGACCAGCCGCGCAAGAAGTCGGCCGCCAAAGGGAAGGGCGGGGCGGAGAAGGAGCCGGCGGCCGAGAACCGCGACTTCGACCCGACGACCGAGGAAGACGACAAGAAGCGCAAGAAGGGCCGCAAGAAGCCGGGCGACGACGAACTCACGCCCGAAGAGAAGGCCGTGCGGCGGCGCGAGTTCGAACGCGCCGCGTGGGGCTGCAAACTGATCTGGATCTCGTTCGTGCTGTTCATGCTGTCGATGGCGCTCATCATCGTCTTCTTCTTCCAGGCCGCGTTCATCGTCCAGCTGCCGATCTTCATCACGATCGCGGGCGTGCTCGGGCTGCTGAACTGGCTGCTCGCGGCGGTCGGCGTCGGGCTGTGCCTGACCGGGCCGCGCGCGCGCGGGCACTGGGGCTACGGCATCGCCGCGGCCGTCGCCGTCGCCGTCCACCTCGTGTTCCTTCTGGCGCTGGTGGGCCAGGGGAAGGAGTCGTCCATCGGTCAGGAGGCCGACCGCGCCAACGGCACGACCGGCAACGCCCGCTGGGGGCTGATCCCCACGCGGCTCGACGCGACCATGTTCTACCTCACGTCCATCGTGTACCGCGACTCGCAGGGCGCGACCCCGAAGGGGCCGATGAAACTGTCGATGATCGCCGGCGTGCTGGAGATGACGCGCACGGTGTGCATCATGATGTTGCTGTCGTGCATGGCGCGGGCCGCGCTGGACGACGAACTGGCGCACAAGTGTACGCGGGCGGCCGGGATCGCGTCCGTCGGGCCGGGCGCCGTCGCGCTACTCATCTTCGCGTTCGTCGCCACCATGATCGAGACGAACGCCGGGATGAGCACGTTCACCCAGGTGCTGTTCGTGACGGTGAACATGAGCGCGTACGCCATCGTGAACGCGACCGTCCTGCCGGCGTTCATGGCCGCGCGCGAGGTGACCGACGCGTGCGAGGAGCCGTTCCAGTCGCTCATCCCGAAACTGTAGCCGTTGTGCTTGTGGCACAGACATTCCTGTCTGTGCGGCTGTCCTCGCCGAGCACACAGACAGGAATGTCTGTGCCACCAAGAGAAAACAGAAGACGGTGGGACGGCGCCGAGCCTTGTCCCACCGTACAAGAGGCACCCATGACCGCACTTCGCGCGAGTGTCACCGCGCTGTCACTCCTCGCACTTTCTCTCCACGCGACCGGCGCCGAGCCGCAGGTCAAACTCGTCGCGGCGAAGCCCGGTGACCCGCTTGCGGTCGAGATCGTCGGCGTGGACAAGGCGCACCTCGCGGCGCTCGCGGACGCCAAACTGACCGCGGAGGAGTGGCCGAAAGTCGCGCGCATGGTGGTGGACGAGGGCACGCCCGCCGAGGCCGCGAAGAAGCCGCCGATGGCGGGCGCGTGGTCGGTCGCGGCCGACGCGCTGAAGTTCGAGCCGCTGTTTCCGCTCGTGCCGGGCACGAAGTACCGCGTGTTCTGCGACCTTGCCGCGGCGCCGCGGGCGAAGCTCAAGGCGGAGCCGTTCGCGCTGGCGGTGTTCGTCGCCAAGCCGCCGCCCGGCCCGCCGGTGAGCGTGACGGCGGTGTTCCCGTCCGCGAACCGGCTGCCCGAAAACACGCTCCGTGTGTACGTACAGTTCTCCGCCCCAGTCGCGCGCGGCGACGTGTACAAGCGCGTCAAACTCGTCCGCGACGACGGCAAAGTGATCGCGACGCCGTTCCTGGAGATCGACGAGGAGTTGTGGTCGGCCGACGGCACGCGGCTCACGCTGCTGTTCGATCCGGGTCGCGTGAAACGCGGGCTGGTGCCGCGCGAAGAGGACGGTCCGATTCTCGAAGAATGTCGGCGCTACACCTTCGAGGTGGACGCGAAGTGGCAAGACCTCGACGGCCGACCCATCGTCGCGGGTCACAAGAAGACGTTCGACGTGTTCGCGCCGGACGATCAACCGGTGTGGCCGGACGACTGGTCGCTGGTCGCGCCGCGCGCCGGCGGGGATTCGCCGCTGATGGTCCGGTTGGGGAAGCCGCTCGACCGCGCGCTGCTGGGGCGGATGCTGTGGGTGACCGACGCGGTCGGCAAGAAGGTGGACGGCACGTTGAGCGTCGGCGGCGGGGAACGCGTGGTGACGTTCACGCCAAAGACCCCGTGGGTGCGGGGCGCTTACAAACTGATGATCGACGCGAGTCTGGAGGACGTGTGCGGGAACCGCGTGGGCGAGCCGTTCGAGGTGGACGTGCTGAGGCCGATCCCGCTAAAGCCAATGGTGAAGCTCGCCGAACGCCCGTTCGCGGTCAAGTAGACAGTCGCAATGCGCGTGCGCGAATGGCGGCGCGTTGTGACCAAACTGCCCCTTCACCCCTTTACCCCTTTACCCCTTCACTCGCAAAGTCGGTGGTCGGCGCGAGCGGCCCTTTCGCCGGTTCGACCGCGCCGAGAACCCCGTCGAGGATCGCGAGCGCGGTCTCCATCTGAGCGGCGGAAATGCACAGCGGCGGGCAGAAGCGGATGGCCGTTTCGCCACAGCCGAGCAAGAGCAACCCGCGCCGGAACGCGGTCTGAATCACCTGCTCGCGCGCCGCGGCCGAAGGCAAATCCGCGGCGGTCATGAGGCCCAGTCCGCGAGTGCCGGTCAACCCGCTATGCTTCTTCCCGAGTTCGCGCAGCCCGGCGCGAAGTTGCTCGCCGCGAACGGTCGCGTTCGCCATGTACTCGCGTTCGAGGAGGTCGATGGTGGCGAGCGCGGCGCGGCAGCTCACGGGGTTGCCGCCGAACGTGCTCGCGTGGCTACCGGGCGGCCAATCCATCACGTTCGCCTTCGCGATGATCGCGCCCAGCGGCATCCCACTGGCGATGCCCTTCGCGCTGCAAATGATGTCAGGTTCAACGCCGTAGTGTTCCACCGCGAACATCTTCCCGGTGCGGCCCATGCCCGATTGCACTTCGTCCACGACGAGCAGGATGCCGTGCTTGTCGCACAGCGCGCGCAACGCGGGCAGGCACCCGTGCGGGATCGGGTGGTAGCCGCCTTCGCCCTGAATCGGCTCCACGAAGATCGCGGCCACTTCTTCCGGCGGGCACGTCCGCTTGAAGATCGTCTCTTCGATGTTCGCGATCAGGGAGCACCCCGGTGAACCGCGACCGTAAGGGAGCGGGTGGCTGTTCCCAAGCTCACCCGCTCCCTTACGGTCGCGGTTCACCGGGCAATCGGCCCCGCACTCGCGCGGGAAATCGACGTGGTGAATGTCCGGCACGAGAGGCGAGAACCCGCGACGATGCACGAGCTTCGAGCCTGAGAGGGACATCGCGCCGTAGGTGCGGCCGTGGAACGCGCCGAAGAACGCGACCACGCGGTTGCGCTCCGTGTGCCAGCGGGCGAGTTTCAGCGCGCCTTCGATGGCTTCCGCTCCGCTGTTCGCGAAGAACACCTTCTTCGGCGTCGGGCCGGGCGCGACTGTCGCAAGCTTCTCCGCGAGGTCGATCTGCGGGCGGTAGTAG
Organism: Gemmataceae bacterium; assembly: GCA_947490035.1. GTDB lineage: Bacteria > Planctomycetota > Planctomycetia > Gemmatales > Gemmataceae > Gemmata. The sequence goes on along the minus strand of CANLGS010000152.1, from coordinate 3,528 downwards.
AAGTCGGTGCCGCTCATGTGGAGCAGCTTCTCCGCCTGATCGCGAATGGCCGCGACCACTTCGGGGTGGCAGTGCCCGGTGTTGGTGACCGCGATGCCCGCGGTGAAGTCGAGGAACAGGTTGCCGTCCACGTCTTGAATGACGGCCCCGCTCCCGCGTTCGACGAACAGCGGGTACATGGGCGTGTACGACGGCGACACGTACCGCTTGTCGAGCGCGAGCATCTCGGCGCCCTGCGGCCCCGGCAGCGCCGTGCGGATGTCGGGAACCGTGAGGTGGTCGAACTGGAACATGGGGGACTCCTGGCGAACCCCGCCCGCAAGGGCGGGGGTGCAGTTCGCGTGTCGTGCTGCCTCCGCGCCCAGTGCAACACCCCCGCCCTTGCGGGCGGGGTTCGCCTAAGCCGGGCCGCCGTCAATCGCCGTCGTCAGCCCCTGCGCCATCTTGATGTCGGTGCCGTGGTTTACGGTCCACGCGGTCGTGTGCGTCACCGCCGCGACCAGCGCCGCGGCCGACGGGTGGCCGTTGCCGCTCTTCTTCACGCCGCCGAACGGCAGGTGAACTTCCGCACCGATGCTCGGCAGGTTCACGTAGCCCAGGCCGTAATCGCACTCGTCGCGGAAGAATTTCATCTTCCGGTAGCTCTCGGTAATCACCGCCATCGACAGGCCGTACTCGGTGTCGTTGTAAATGCGCACCGCGTCCTCGTCCGTCTTGAACGGGATCAGCGCGACGTGCGGCCCGAAGACTTCTTCGTGTGTCACGCGCAGGTTCGGCTGAGCGTCGGTGCGGTACACGAACGGCGACAGGAAGCAGCCCTTCGCGTCGGGCGGGCCGTTCGGGGCGAGCAGCACATCCACGCCTTCGGCCTTTGCGAGTGCGTTGTAACTCAAGACCTTCTCGACGCCCTTGCGGTTCACGAGCGGACCCGCGAAGTTCTTCGGGTCGAGCGGGTCGCCGAACGTGAGCCGCTTCGCCGTGTCCGTGAACGCCTTCGCGTAACGGTCCATCAACGATTCGTGAACGATGATGCGGCTCGCGGAGACGCACCGCTGGCCGGTCGTCTTGAACGCCGAGAGAATGCCCGCGTTCACGGCCAAGTCGAACCGCGCGTCGTCGCACACGATGACCGCGTTCTTGCCGCCCATCTCCGCCGCGACGATGCGCTCCGGCATGCTCGCGGAAAGTTCCTGAATGCGCTTGCCCACCGCGTAGCTGCCGGTGAAGCACACCACGTTCACGCCGGGGTTCTTCACGAGCGCTTCGCCGACTGCGCCCGCGCCCTGCACGAGGTTCACGGTGCCGGCCGGGAAGCCGGCTTCCGCGAACAGTTCCACCAACTTCTGCGCGATCGCGGGCGTCTCCTCGCTCGGCTTGAAGACGCAGGTGTTGCCTTCGAGGAGCGACGGCCCGAGCATCCACAGCGGCACCGCGAACGGGAAGTTCCACGGCGTGACCACGGCGACCACGCCCCACGGCTTGCGCCGCGTGAACGCGTCTTTCTCCGCAATCTCGCTGGCGACGACTTCGCCGTAAACGCCGGCGCGCCCGGCGCCGAACACGTACTGCACCATGTGCAGCCCTTCGACCACTTCGGCGCGGCACTCGGTGACGTTCTTGCCGCACTCGCGGGCCATTAGTACGGCTAGCGCGTCGGTATCACGCTTGATGAGTTGCGCCAGCCGGTCGAAGCACTCGGCGCGCAGAATGCGCGACGTTCGCCGCCACGCGGGGAATGCTTCGCGCGCCGCTGCGACCGCGGACGCGACTTCCGCCGGCGTCGCATTCGGGAACGTGCCGACGACTTCGGTGAGGTTCGCCGGGTTCAGGTCGGCGAAGTCGTCGCGCGCGGCGAGCCACTCGCCGCCGACGAACAGCCGGCCCGAAACGGGGAGAGGAAACTTGCTCATTGCTGTACTCCGCTGACGTGTCACCCATTATACGCGGGGCGTCTTCAGAGTGGTCCGCTCGCTCCGCGAGCGGTCTTCGTCTTTTCTTCCGTGGCACCGTCTCCCGACCGGTGAAGCGACCGCTCGCGGAGCGAGCGGACCACTTTAAAGACGCCGCGTATAATCAGCATGTGCCGCATCGTTGAGGGAGACTCATGCCTGAGCAGTCTGAACTGATTGTCGGCTCCGAACCGTGGCCGCTGACGATACCCGCGAACCGCGTGGTCGCGCTCCGGCGCGCGCCGTTCGCCGCGCCGACCGCGTCCGCCGCGGAGTTGGTTCGCGACGCGCTGGAGAAGCCGTTCCACTTTGAACCGCTCCGCCGCGCGCTCACGCCGGATGATCGCGTCGCGGTCGTCATTGACCCACGCCTGCCGCACCTGACGGAGATGCTCGCAGAGGTGCTGAGGCACGTCGGCACCGCCGGCGTCCCCCCCGCCGCGATTACCGTCGTCAGCCCGGCGAACGCACCGCAGACGTGGCTCGCCGAACTGCCGGACGAGTTCGCGGGCGTGACCGCCGAGACGCACGACCCGGCCACCCCGCAGAAGCTCATGTACGTCGCGGCCACGCAGGGCGAGCGCCGCGTGTACCTCAACCGCACGGTGGCCGAAGCGGACTTCATCATCGTGCTTGCCGGCCGGCGCTACGACCCGCACGCCGGCTACGCGGGCGCGGAAACCGCCCTCTTCCCAACACTCTCGAACGAAGAAACCCACGCCGCGCTTGTGGGCGAGTTCTCTTCGGCCGCGCCCGACGGGAAACGCGAGGGCGAAGCCGCGGAGGTCGCGTACCTGCTCGGCACGCCGTTCTTCATTCAGGTGATCGAGGGCGACGGCGACACCGTTCAGGAGGTGGTCGCGGGTCTATTCGACAGCGGCGCCGAAGGCATCCGCCGGCAGGACGCGCGATGGCGGGCGTCCATCGACCGGGAGGTCGATACGGTGATCGCGGCCGTGAGCGGCGACCCCGGACGCGTGACGTTCGCCGATCTCGCGTGCGCCGCCGCGACCGCCGCGCGCGCCGTGAAGAAGGGCGGGCGCATCGCGCTGTTGACCACCGCCGCGCCGGACCTGGGGCCGGGCGCCGAACTGCTCCGCAAGCTCGACGGCCCGACCTACGCGAAGAAGCTGCTCGCGCGCGAGAAGCCCGACGACTGGGCCGCGGCGGCGCTGTGGGTTTACGCGGCGAAGTCCGCGAGTCTGTTCCTCGCGAGCGGCTATCCCGACGATGTGGCCGAAGGGCTGTTCACCACGCCGATCCGCACGCGGTCGGAGGCGCAGCGGCTGATCGACACCGGTGGCACCGTGCTGCTCATCCCCGATGCGCACAAGACGATGGTGACCGTGGGTTGAGGTCTTCTCCGCGGAGCGCGGCGTCCCGCGTTCCACGGAGAAGGCTCAATACGAAACGAGGGGAGGCTTTCGCCTCCCCCATAAGCATCAAGTTAAGCCGAAGTCCAAGCGGGATAGGTCGTTAAGCAATTCGACTGTTCCTGGCTTCGCGCGTTTGTTCCGCCGGCATGTTTTCTCGACGACTCTCCGTAACTCGTCGAGTACGTCTTCCAGTTCGTTCAGTT
>CANLGS010000151.1 GCA_947490035.1 Gemmataceae bacterium | reverse complement strand
TTGGGAGTTGGAGGGAGTCGCATCCTTGCGTCCGTTCAGAGAGCAAACAGGGAGTAACTGACTACCAGATGACAAGATACGGCAAGATAGCCAATGTTGAGGGGCATGGTCGTAACGTCGAAGACTCCGAGAGCGGATGTCTTCGACGTTACGACTTGCGACGTTACGACCTTCGACGCGGCGAAGCCGCTTAAGGCTGACCGCCGCGGTAGCGGGTCGAGGTAACGGTGCCGGCCTTGTCCCAGTCGGCCGGGATCGGGCGGCGCGACTCTTCGTCGGCGTAGTGCCAGTTGCGGAGACCGTCTTCGCCCACCAGCCACGAGAACGCGGCCGTCCGGCCGTTCACCTTGGTGGGGAAATCGACCTCGCCGGACTCGTCATCGACGAGCGTGACGCCCAGCCCGTTCAGCTCGCCGACGGCCGCGGTCCAGGCTTTTTCGGCCGCCGCGATCTCGTCGATCACCTGGTAGCGGCGCTGCCGCTCCTGCCAGACCAGTTCGCGACGCTGCCGGTCGAGGCGTTCCTGCTCCGGCGTGAGGCGGTTAATGGTCCGCCGGGCGGTCAGGGCGTCCGTCACGATGCTCCGAACCAGCGGAAGCATCTGACGCGCGGTCGTGAGGTCGAGGGTGACCTCTTTCTTGCGAGGCTTCCCCGCGGAGTTGCTCGCGCGGTTGGGCGTGTTGCTCATGGTGGCTCCCGGAGTGTGTGCGGGGTGTAGCGGTCGCCCCTCTGTCCCCATTCTAGGAGCGCCCGCGACGCTTGCGCGTCGGACGGGCGCAGAATTGTGACGGAGGATTCGGCCCCGACTCCCCTGATGTTAAGTTCGAGTGCCCTTGCCACAGATTCGATGCGAAGCGGGTGGATTTCTGAGTGATACCCTTCCCCGCCCTACAAGAGAAGGTCATTCAGCGCGAGAGTTGCGCCGAATCTCGCCCGGCGTGGCGGACTTCGACGACTGGGTAAGGCGGCTTCCGGCGGACCTTCCATCGGTGCGGCCGATGGGTCGAGACAGGAGGGCCGATCACACGCCGTGGACGGAGGGAAGTGTCTGGAAACGGCACGAGGGGCACCGGAATTGCTTGAGTGGTGCGGTGCCGGACGCGGGCCAATTGGGCCGGGCCGTTCGGTATTCTGTCGCCCGCATTACGGAGAGACACCCATGACGAAGTACACCCTGCGCGCCGCGTCCGCGGCCCTTCTGCTGGCGGTCGGCGCGATGCCGGCCTTCGCGGCCGACCCGCCGCGGGTCGGCGCCGCCCCGCCGGCCGCCGTAACCAGCAACCACTTCCGCGCCAAGCAGGTGATCGGCACCAAGATTCTCATCGCGGGGAACACCGCCATCGGCACGGTGGACGACCTCGTGTTCGACGACGCCGGGAACCTCGAATACCTGATCGTCGCGACCGATACCAACAAGCTGGTGAGCGTGCCGTTCGACGCCGCGAAGTGGGACCTCGAAAAGAAGATGGGCGTGCTCGCCATCACCGCGGAGCAGTACAAGGTGATCCCGACGTTCACGGGAACGACGTACCCGAGCTTCTACACGCCGGCGTACCGCACCGAGACGTACAAGTTCTACGGGGTAACGCCGCGCGAACTCCGGCGCATCGAGCGCCGCAACCCGTAACGCGGGCGCCGCGGTGCGAAGGCCGGTGCGCGGGGACGAGAACCCGCGCACCGGCCTTTTTCGTTTCAAGTGGTTACGCGCGGAGAAACGCAGCGTCGGATAAATGGGCGAACTAGAACAGTTGGGCAAACGATACTGTTGACTCCGCATCCGGCCCTGGCTATCACGACTTTTGCCCGTCGACCGTCGGACACTGATCCCACACCCTGATTCTGGAGTACCGTTCCGATGCTTACGCGTATGCTCTCCCGTCTGCGGCGAATCGCCCCGTCGAACCGCCCCGCGCCGAAGCCGCGCGCGCGCCTGAACTGCGAGGCGCTGGAAGCCCGCGAGGTGCCCGCGACCCTGATCGGCCTGGACAACGCCAACAACCTGCTGCGGTTCGACAGCGCCGCCCCGACCACCGTGCAGGCCACGGCCGCGATTAGCGGACTGGGCGCCGCCGAGCGGGTGGTGGGCATCGACTTCCGCCCTCGGACCGGACAACTGTACGCGCTGTCGGTAGACGCCAACGGTGCCGGCACGAACGCCCGACTGTACACGGTCAACGCCGTCACCGGCGCGGCCACGCGGGTCGGCACCGGCGCGGTCACCGTGACGGCCGACCCGAGCGCCGCCTACGGGTTCGACTTCAACCCCACGGTGGACCGCATCCGCGTCGTCAACGCGATGGACGCCAACTTCCGCATCAACCCGAACACCGGCGCCCGCGCCGACACGCCGGTGAACGACACCACCCTCAACCCGGCCGGCAACCAGATCGACGGCGTCGCCTACGACCGCAACTTCGACGGCCTGCTCGGCGCCGCCGGCACCACCCTGTACGCGATCAACGCCAACACCGGGATGCTCCAGACGCAGGGCGGGGTGAACCAGGCGCCCAGCCCGAACGGCGGGGCACTGATCAACGTCGGCGCGCTGAACGTGACGATCGATCCGAACAGCTTCGTCGGGTTCGACATCGGCACGCCCGCGACGACCGGCGGCCCGAGCAGCGTGTTCGCGGTGCTCGACGGCAACGCGGCCGCCGGGGTCGCCACCGGGCTGTACCGGATCAACCTGACGACCGGGGCCGCGACGCTCGTCGGGCTGGTCGGCAACGGGACGGCGACGCTGACCGGGCTGGCGGTGGTGCCGGAGGGCACGCTGGTGGTCGGCTCCGGCCAGGGCGCCAACGGCGACGTGCGGTTCCTCGACCCGACGACCGGCGCGGTGCGGTCGCAGGTCGTTCCGTTCGCCGGCTTCCAGGGCGGCGTGCGGGTGGCCGCCGGCGACATCAACCGCGACGGCATCCCCGACGCGGCGGTCAGCGCGATCGCGCCGCAGGGGCACGTGAAGGTGTTCAACGGCGCGACCGGCCAGCAACTGACTGGCGCGGTCGGCAGCTTCTTCGCCTTCGCCGGCTTCACCGGCACGGTGAACGTCGGCATCGGCGACGTGAACGGCGACGGGTTCGGCGACGTGCTGGTGGTCGCCAACGGCGCCAACGGGCACGTCAAGGCGTTCAGCGGGGCCGACGGTACGGAACTGGCCAGCTTCCTCGCGTTCTCCGGCTTCCTGGGCACCGCGACCGTCTCGAGCGCCGACTTCAACAACGACGGGACCGACGAGATCGTGATCGGCGCGGCGATCAACGGGCACGTGAAGGTGTTCAACCGCGACGGCACCGCGTTCGCCGCGGCAACCCTGCCGGGCTTCGTGAACAGTTTCCTCGCCTACGACGGGTTCACCACCGGGCCGATCGCGGTGGCCGCGGGCGACGTGAACGGCGACGGCACCGCCGACATCGTCACCATCGCCGGCACCGGGTCGCGCGGCCACGTGAAAGCCTTCAGCGGCGTGGACGGCACGCTCATCGCCAGCTTCTTCTCTTCCAACGCGGCGCTCACCAGCGCATCGTCGGTCGCTCTGGCCGATGCGAACCTCGACGGGGTTCTCGACATCCGGGTGACGCCGGGCGCCGGCCAGCCGGCGAACGTGCAGACGTTCGACCTGTTCGGGATGCCGCTGGGCGCGTCGTTCCCGGCGTTCGCCGGCTTCCAGGGCGGCGCAACGATCGGCGGCGCGCGGGTGTAACATTGAATTCTTGGCGAGCGGGGGGCGTAAGCCCCCCGAGTGCTTCCCAGCTCACTTCAGTTGGGAAGCACTCGGGGGGACTCACGCCCCCCGCTCGCCTCGTATAATCACATCCCACCCGCACTTCCTTTTCCGAGCGCCCGCCATGCCGCACGTCGTCCGCTTCGTACTCCTCACCGCGCTGATGGCGTCCGGCCCCGTCGCGCGCGCGGACAAGGCTGAGGACGAGGCCGCGAAGCTCATCGAGGCGGCCGGCGGCAGCGTCGTGCGCAACCCCGGACAGCCCGGCAAGCCGGTGATCGGCGTCGTACTCCCCCCGAAGACCGGCAACGCCGAATTGAAAGCGCTCGCCACCTTCAAGACGCTGCTCGCGGTCTCCGCGCACTGCCCGTTCACCGACGCGACCGCGACGGAAGTCGCGGAGCGAAAGACGCTCGTGCAACTCGTCCTGTTCGACGCGAAGGGCGTGACCGACGCGGGCCTGAAGGACATCGCGGGCCTCACGAACCTGAAGCAACTCGTCCTGATCGACGCCGCCGCGGTCACCGCGGTCGGGCTGTCGCACTTCTCGCTGCACCGGAACCTGAATCAGCTCTCCGTCTCCGGCGGGAAACTGACCGACGAGGAACTCCGCGCGGTCGGGTCGATCCCCAAACTGACCGCCGTCACGCTGGCCGGGAAAAAGCACGAGATGACCGACGCGGGCGCCAAACTTCTGGCCGGGCAGCGCGACCTCACCACGCTCAGCCTGGCCGCCGGACCGGGGCTGACCGACGCCGGCGTGAAGGAGTTGGCCGCGCTCGCCAAGCTCACGTCGCTGACGCTCGTCCGCGCCACGAAGATCACCGACGCGGCGATGAAGGACATCGGCACGCTGAAGAAGCTGACGGTGCTGAGCCTCGACACCGACGCCGGCGTGACCGACGCGGGGCTGAAGGAACTGGCGGGCCTGACGAACCTGACGCAGTTCGGGATCGCGAGTACGCAAGTAACCGGCACCGGGCTGAACGCGCTGGCCGGCGCCAAGAACCTGAAGCAACTCTACCTGAACTGCCCGAAGTTCACCGACGACGGGCTGAAGGAGGTGGCCGCGTTCAAGAGCCTCGCGCTGTTCCAACTGTTCAACGGCGCGGGCATCACGGACGCGGGTTTAAAGGCACTCGCGACGCTGCCGAAGCTCACCACTCTCGACCTTTTGTCCTGCGGCGTGACCGATGTGGGGCTGAAGGAAATCGCGACGATGAAGGGGCTAACCGTCGTCACGCTCACCGGCTCGAAGGTGACCGACGCGGGGCTGAAGGAGTTAGCGACGATGCTGCCGAAGTGCAAGATCGTGAAGTGAATTGAAGAGAAGCCGCCGCAGATGACGCAGACGGACGCAGATTAAAGGCAGCAGAGAAAGAGTGTTTTGAAGAACTCTGTGTCTTGGTCTTGATCTGCGTCCGTCTGCGTCATCTGCAGCGGCTTCTCTTCTTCCCAACCATCACCCGTCGTTCCACTTCACGAACGCTTCGAGCGCGTAGTATTCGGGCAGGCCGAGCGCGTCGTAGGTGCGGGCGGTGGCGAGGTTCCGCTGTTCGGCGCGCTGCCAGAACTCGCGGCGGTCGAAGCCGCCGGGGAACATCGCGCGGTCCTTCTGGCTCTGGTGCCGGAAGATCGCCTGCTTCTTCCGCTCCAGCACCTCCGGGCTTAGCGGCACGGCCATCTCGATCTCGTGGGCTTCCCACTCCTCCCACGCGCCTTTGTACAGCCACACGTCCGGCGTCAGCCCTTCGGCACGAATTCGGCGAGCGGCGGCGAACACCGCTTCGGCGCAGACGCGGTGCGTGCCGTGCGGGTCGCTCAGTTCCCCCGCGACGTACACCTGATCTGGGTTCAGCCGCTTCAGCAGTTCGACGACGTCGTCGATGTCCTTCGGGTGGATCGGGTTCTTGGTCTTGGTGCCGGTGTGGTAGAACCGCAGGTCCATGAACTCCAGTTGGTCGGGCGGGATGCCGCACGCGAGCGCCCCGGCGCGGGCCTCCGTCGCCCGGATGACGGCCTTCACCTTGAGCACGTCGGCGCTGTCTCGCTCGCCGGCCTTCTTCGCGTCGAGGAACTGGTACACCCGCTCCTTGATGGTGCCGGCGCTGGACTGCTCGGCCGTGGTGCCGAACGCCTGGAGGAACTCGTCCACGAAGTCCACGAACCGCCGCGCGTCGTGGTCGAAGACGGCCACGTTCCCGCTGGTCATGTACGCGACGTGGACCTTGTGCCCCTGCTCCACGAGCCGGATGATCGTGCCGCCCATCGAGATCACGTCGTCGTCCGGGTGGGGGGAGAACACCAGGATCGTTTTCGCCTCTCCGTTGTCTTCATCGAGAGGGGGAGAGAGGGAGAGAGGGGGAGAAGAAGTCGTCCCGCTCTTGTCTCCTTGTCTCCTTGTCTCCTTGTCTCCCCCTCTGGCGGCCGCGCGCCCCGCTGGGCACGGCCGTATCGTCCCCATGCGGTCGTGGAAGACCGCCTCGCCGATGCGCTCGGCCGGGCCTTTCTCGCGAAGCAGTTCGTACAGGTGGTGGTCGCGGAAGTCGTCGTCGTTGAGCTTCTGCAAGCCCTTCTTCACGGTCAGCGAGAGCGCGACGACGGCCTTGCGGACGAGTTCCGGCGTCCACTCGCACGGCCCGACTTCCCACGGCCGCTTGATCGCGGTCAGCTCCGCCGCGGCGGCCTCGTCCAGCACGAACGTCGCGTCCTTGTGGTCTTGCAGGAAGCTCGCGGAGATGGCTTCGGTGGGCGCCTGTTCGAGCGCCTTGTAGACGATGCCGGCCTTGTGTTCGCCGAACGCCATCAGGAACACGCGGCGCGCTTCGAGGATGCTGGCGACGCCCATCGTGAGCGCGTGGTGCGGCACGTTCTTCTCGCCGAAGAACCCGTCGGCCGCGTCGCGCCGCGTGATGCTGTCGAGCGTGACGAGCCGCGTGCGGCTGTTCTGCGGGCTGCCCGGCTCGTTGAACGCGATGTGCCCCGTGCGGCCGATGCCCAGAATCTGGATGTCGATGCCGCCGAGCGCCTGGATCTTCTCGTCGTACTCGGCGCACGCGGCATCGACCTCGTCCGGCTTGAGCGTGCCGTCGGGGATGTGGATGTTCTCCCACTTAATGTTGACGTGGCCGAACAGCGTTTCGTGCATCCACCGGAAGTACGAGTGCTGGCTCTCGCGCGTCATCGGGAAGTATTCGTCGAGGTTGAACGTGACGACGCGCGACAGGTCGAGTCCTTCGTCCTTGTGGAGCCTGATGAGTTCGCGGTACAACCCGACGGGCGTGCTGCCGGTGGCGAGTCCGAGAACGGTAGTTCTGCCGGCGGCGTTGCGCGCGCGAACGAGTTTGTCGATCTCCTTCGCGACGTACCTGGCGGCGACCGCCGCGGTCGGGAACTTGACGGTGCGTGTCCGCGTGTGCGGCAGCGGGTGCGGAGAGGTCATGCGATGTCCTGGCGAGCGGAGGGCGTGAGCCTCTCCGAGTACGATGGCGTCGTGAGTGGGTGTTTTAGTGGAGAACGGCGAAGTGGTAATGCGGCGGGCCGAGTTGCGGCGTTCAGTCGAGCGAGACGACCTCGCCGCCGGCACGGGTGGCGAGGGCGGGCAGGAGGGAATCGGCCGAGTAGCTCAAAAACCGCACCGAGCCGTCGCAGAGGGCGAAATGGGCGCCGCCCGGGTGTAGCGACCAGAAGTGAAACGCGTCGCACATGTTGTCCGTCTTTCCCGGCCCGAACTGGTACGGGCCGGGGGGGCAGGAACTCGTCTCTGGGTCGCCGCGAGAGTTCCGATTCCGGACACCGAGGACCGTGTCCCCGATGCCCGGCCCCGACGCGTACCACCAGCCGTACCAGTAGTCCGGGCTGGGCGGGCGCTCGCCGGCGAGCAGGGTGTTCGAGGTCCCGTCGAGGATGTCGGTGACGCGGACCTGGGAGCCGAGGTAGAGCACCCCGTCGTTCAGCGCGTCGTTCTGGCCGGCCACCCCCAGGTAACCGGTGACGGCCACGAAGTACCCCATCCGGGTCGAGTGGGCGTCCCGCTGCCGGGCGTCGGCCGGGCAGGCGTATACGGCCAGCGGGGTGCGGATGCCGACGTGCGGCGGGATGAACGGGTTTGGAGCGTTACCCTGGTCGG
>CANLGS010000150.1 GCA_947490035.1 Gemmataceae bacterium | reverse complement strand
TCCGCCCTGTGCTACAGACGCCGGCCCCTACCGGGGCGGAAGACACAGCGCTCTTTGTATTTGTTTTTGCACCCCGGAGGGGTCGCCGTCTGTAGCACAGGGCGGAAGCCCTGTGCCCCGGCGGCGCACCGACTCTGGGAAAGTGGCGCAGACACGGGAAGAACGCACGGCTATTGCCATCCTCGAAATTGACCTGGCGCACAGCGACCCCACGGGTTTGGAAGCCCGCGGTCCCCCTGGTTGCCGCGCCGCGCAGAGGAGCATTCACCATGTCGTTGTCCCGCTGGAAGATGATGGCCGGGGTTCTGGGCGTGTCGATCGGCGGGCTGGCCGCCGCCGCGAGCCAGTGCCCGAAACTCGACAAGACGAAGGGCCGCTCGCCGGAAGCCCCGGTGACGGCCGAAGCGCCGAAGCTGCCGCCGGCCGGTGCGCCGGCGCTGCCGGTGCCCGGTCCGACCGCCCCGCAACTGACCCCGGTGGGTGTGACGCCGCCGGCGCTGCCGATTCCCGCGACCGAGGTGCCGAAGGCGCCCGCCCCCGTGCCGGACGGTGTGCTGCCCGCGATCCCGGACTTCACGCCGCCTGCGCCCGCGAAGCCGGCCGACGTGACTCCGCCGGCGCCGGGGCTTCCCGGTCTGCCGGGCATTCCCGAACCGGGCGGCTTGCCGCCCGCGCCGGCTACCAAACCTTCGGTCGCGGACGCTCTCAAGGCACTGCCGATGCCGACGGGCGACCTGCTCCCGCCGCCGCCGACCAGCTTTAAGCCGACCACGCCGGTCAGCGCCCCGCCGGCGTCGATCGACTTCGGCACGCTTCCGGGTGCAGGCGCGCAGCCGGCGTTTCCGGGCAAGCCGGTTGCGGCCCCGCCGGTCGTCGGTGCGAGCGGCACTCAGCCCAGTAACCCCGGCGCGACGCTCCCGCCCCCGCCGCCGGTCGGAATGGGTACGCCCGGTCTGCCGCCGATTGAAGGCCCGCCGCCCGCGCTCGACATTCCGTCGGGCAAGCCGTTGGTTCCGCCGACCGTCCTGACCCCGCCGGCGACCGTTGCGGCGACGAAGTTCCGCATCCTGCTCCGTGTGGGCGAGGGCGAGCCGACGTTCGAGGTGAAGTGCGGCGACGACCTGGTGATGAAGGTCGCGTGCGAGAAGGTGGACATCAAGTCGCCGGAGAAGGGTTCGGGGCTGTCCGCGGTGACCGCGAAGGGCAAGGTGCGGTTCGCCGGGTTCGGCGTGGAAGGCACCTGCGACGAACTGTCGTTCATGGCCGGCACCGGCGAGGTGAGCATGAGCGGCGACGTGAAGGTGCAGGTGAAGGACAAACTCGGCCGCGTCGAGTCCGAACTGACCACCGCGAAGCTGAAGTACAAGATCGACGCCAGCGCCGTCGGCAACGCCCTCAAGCCGTAAGCGATTCGTGAGAAGACAGAGGACTGGGAACAGGCCGTGTATTGGTTCCAGCCCCGGAAAGGGCGACAGATGTGAGCCTCGGGGTGAGGCGAAATGGATTGAAGCCCGGTAGGGGCGACAGAAACCTTCGCGTGAGGTTCCGTCGCCCCGACCGGGCTTGTGGTTTTCCGCCATCGCCTTCTTCCCAGGGGTTGCGCTCGCAAAGCCTCGCTTCACCCCGAGGCTCACATCTGCCCCCTTTCGGGGCTAAAACCAACACACGGACTCTGTCCCCTCCCGCACGGAATTTAGGTGCCGGCAAAATTGTCCTCGCCAGAAAGGTGCATTTCACAGACTTCCTGAATCCCCTCCGGCCGTTATTCGTGGTACAGTTAATCCCATCATGTTAGACCGGATAACCGGGGCGCGCCGCCCGGTGGAGGAGTGGGTCGTGAAGCGTCCCCTACGCCTGCGTGGCATCAGCGGCGAAATCAAAGGGCAGGTCTGGGAGTCGCAGACGCTCCTGCGCGCCGGCCGCCTCGGGTCGCTCGAGATCGTACTCGACGACAGCTCCGTCAGCCGGCGGCACGCGGAGGTGCGCCACGGCGACGACGGGTGGGCGGTGCGCGACCTCGACAGCACCAACGGCACCTACGTCAACGGCGTCCGCATCGGGCACGGCGACCAGCCGCTGAAGGCGCGCGACATCGTCCAGTTCGGGAAGGTCGCGGTCATCGTCGAGCTGACCGACGCGAGCCTCGACGGGCCGCCGTCGAACCAGCACGTCGTCGCCGCCGCCGTGTCGAGCTTCGACGAGGGCATCCGCCGGATCGCGTTCGACCGCAACCACATGCCCCGCGCCGGCGAGCAGATGTTCGCGCTGCTCCGCGCCGGGCACCACTTCGTAAACGCGCAGGGCGAAGACCAACTCCTCGACGCCGTCCTCAACGATGCGGTCAGCGTACTGGAGGCGCAGCGCGGCGCGATCGTACTGGCCGAGAGCGACGGGCCGGAACCGAAGATGCGGCTGCGGGCGCTGGCCGTCGGGCAGGGCGAGCCGCCCGGCCGCTCCCACTACTCGAAGAAGCTCACGCAGCGGTGCTTCGCCAGCGGCGTCTCGATGCTCTACAGCACGCTGACCGGCGACGACGAGTCGAAGATTACGCAGAGCATCGCCGACGGCGCGATGGCGAGCGTGCTGTGCGTGCTGCTCCGCACCCCGCGCAAGCGGCTGGGCGTGCTGCACCTCGACCGCACCCTGTGGCAGAATCCGTTCACCGAGGACGACCTGCACCTGGCCGACGCGCTGGCGGCCCACGTGTCTGCTGCCATCGAGAGCGCGCAGCTCATCCGCCGCCAGAAGGAGCAGTTCCTCAAGACGGTGACGGTACTCGCGCAGGCGGTCGAACTGCGCGACGACTACACCGGCAACCACACGCAGCGCGTCACCCGCTACGCGATCATGCTCGGCGAGAAGCTCGAACTGCCCGACGACCAGATCGAACTCATCAAGATCGGCGGCCCGCTCCACGACATCGGCAAGATCGGCATCGACGACGCCATCCTCCGCAAGCCGGGCAAGCTGACGGCGGAGGAGTACACGATCATGAAGACGCACACGACGAAGGGCGCGGAGATTCTGGCGTCGATCCCGGAGATGGGGACAATCATCCCGATCGTGCGGAATCACCACGAGCGGTGGGACGGCGGCGGCTACCCGGACGGGCTGAACGGCGAGGGCATTCCATTACTGGCGCGGATCGTCGCGGTGGCCGACGCGTTCGACGCGATGACCTCGAACCGGCCGTACCACGAGAACAAGAAGGGCAAGCCGCCGTCGTGGGCGTTCGCGGAGGTGGAGCGGCAGGCGGGCAAGCAGTTCGACCCGGTCTCGGCGGCCGCGTTCGTGAGCATCCGCGAGCAGATCGTCCGCGCGATGAGCGAGTTGCTCCCCGGCAGCGAGTTGGAAGACCCGCAACCGGTCACGGTCACGGGCTTCGTCAGCGACCCGCGCGGCTGACGAGCGCGGAGCGCGGAGTTCGGAACGCGGAGTGAAGAGCAAAAAAGCGAAGAACGAAGACAAGCAGACTGCGGAGCGTGAGTTCCGGTATCTGCTGTCTTCGTTCTTCACTCCGCGTTCCGAACTCCGCGCTCCGCGCTCGTGCTAATCCTTCACCGGGTTCTTCTCGGTGATCTCGACCTTCGTGATCGCCTTCTGGTCGATCTCGGTATCGACCTCCTGGTTCATCACCTCGATCGTCATCGACCCCTTCAGCTTCATCGTGGTGGACGACGACTTCAGCCGCCCGGTCTTCGTGTCGAACAGGATGGTGCCCTTCACGTCGTCGCTCTTCATGTCGGCCTTGACGATCTTGAACGGCAGCGCGGGGTTGGCCTCGCCCGCCTTGAGCACCACGTCGGCCGTCGTCTTGATCGTCGCCACGTCGTTCTTGACGCCCTCGACGGTGTAGGTGGTCTTGTTGGTGAGGTCGCCCAACCCGGACAGCGGCACCTTGTCGGTGCGGGTCCACTTGTCGCCGGCGGCCGTCTTGTCCGTCGGCGGCGAGACGAACACCTGCGTGAACAGCATCCGCACCGCGTTCTCCGGCATCATCGCGTCGAAGATCTTGCGCAGCATGTCGTCGCCGTCGCTGAGCTTGTCGAGGAACTTGTCGTACCCGTCGAGCTTCGTGATGTTGAACCCCTTGTCGAAGGTGGCGGCGAGGGCGGCGCCCTTGAACCGCTCGGTGAGTTTGGCGACGGCGGCGCCGTCGCCCGGCAGCCCCTCCATCGTCACCTTCGTGTAGGTCATCTCGATCTTCATCGCGCCGGCCTTCGTCGATTTCACGTCGAACCGCGCGACCGTGGTCGTCGTCATCTTTTGGTTGACCGTCTGGCCCATCACCTTGATGTTCTGGTCGATGTCTTGCGTGGTGGTGGCGTAGAACGAGTCGCCTTCCTTGAGGGACCACTTGAGGTTGACCGGATCGGCGGCAGCGACCGGGGCCGCGAACAGGCCGAGGGCCGCGAGGGTGAACAGGGTGCGCACGGGCTGACTCCGGGGTGATGGGGCACTGACACTGTATCCGGGCCGAGAGTAGCCCGCCACTCCGTGGCGGTGCCTTTGGCTTGTGCGGCTTGTCTTGTTGTCTTCATCTTGTGGCACAGACATTCCTGTCTGTGTGGCCTCGGAAGCACAGACAGGAATGTCTGTGCCACAAGACTAAAGAGGTGGGACGGCGCCGAGCCTTGTCCCGCCCTACAAAACGCCGCGCCCGCGGCTACAACTCCCGCTCCGACCACTCCCGGAGCGATTCATGGCTATCACCAAAGACACCATCGGCGTCGGGTTCATCGGCGCCGGCGACATCTCCGTGCTGCACGCGGCGGCCGTGAAGAAGTGCCCCGGCGCGAAGCTGGTCGGGCTGTGGAACCGCAACCAGGAGCGCGCGACCGCGCGGGCCGCCGAGTTCGGCTGCAAGAACTATGCCTCCCCCGAAGCGCTCGTCAACGATCCCGCCATCGACGCGGTGTTCGTCCTCACGAACCTCGAAACGCACCTCGAATACACCGTGCAGGCGCTCGGCATGGGTAAGCACGTGCTAGTCGAAAAGCCGGTGGGGATGAGCGTGGCGGAGATCGAGCGCATGAAGGTGCTCGCGGACGCGAAAGACCTCATCTGTATGCCCGGACACAACTACGTCTATGAACAGGGCATGACCCGCACGCGCGAGTTGGTAGACGGCGGCGACCTCGGCAAGATCGTGTCCGCTTACGTGATGTACAACATCCACCACCCGGAAGAGGTCGCGTCGCGGTATCCCGGCGTGGTGCGGCAAATCCTCACGCACCACTCGTACATCCTGCTGTACCTCGTGGGCAAGCCGGTCGAGCTGTGCGCGATGAAGGCGACGCTGCACTACAAGGAGTACAAGGAAGAAGACATCGCGATGGTGCAGATGCGGCTGCACAACGGGGCGCTGGCGCACTTCTGCGCGAGCTTCGCGGCCGACGACCACGCGGCCGACCCGTGGACGGTGATGGTGAAGGTGATCGGCACCGCCGGCAGCACGCGGTACAGTTATCGCGACCACGTCGAGATCAAGCCCGGCCTCGTCCACTCGCAGACGTACACCGCGTATCAAGGTTCGATCACGAACGAAGTGCGGCACTTCCTGATCGATTGCCTGCGCATGGGCCAGAAGCCGCTCAGCACGCTCGACGACGCGATCACCGCGCAGAAGCTGATCGAAGCCGCAGAGAAGTCCATCGCGGAGAAGAGCGTGGTAAGGCTGTAGGCGAACCCCGGCCGCAAGGCCGGGGGTGGAGGAACAATCCAGTGGATCGATACTGGTTCTTCACTTGGCGAACGTACGGAACCTGGCTGCCGGGTGCTGACGGCTTCGTTGGCTTCTATCGGACTGCTTCAGGTGAGCAACGGATTGACAATCGCCGAGGCGAACCGACGGCGAACGCAATGCCACCATTGGCCGCTTACGCAAATGGCTTACTCGCGCACGCGCCGACCGTTCTCACCCCTGAAGCTGCAGGTATCGTTCTTGTGGAACTCCTCCGCACCGGTCGCCACCGCGGGTGGCAACCCGACGCAATTACCGTGCTTGCCGACCACGTTCATTTCGTGTTCGGTGTCTTGGGCGATCCTGAACCAGAACGCCTGCTCAACGAACTCAAGAGTTACACGAGTCGCGCTCTCAATCGTGTCCTCGGTCGGCGCCGATGGTGGGTGGTCGGCGGATCAACGCGACCAGTAAAGGGCGAAGGCTCTCGTGCGGCCGTTATCCGCTACACCCGCGACCAAGAAGGCCCGTTGGTGGTGTGGTTGGGAAGCGAAGCGCGAACGTTGATTGCATGATTCAAACCCCTGGACTCAAACACCCCCGGCCTTGCGGCCGGGGTTCGCCGGAGACCTCAATGGAACTTCGTCCCCTCGGTAAGACCGGGCTGAACGTCTCGATCCTCGGTCAGGGCGGGGCCGCGTTCGGGCAGCAGTTCGGCCCGGTATCGGTGCAGCAGGCCACAGATTGCATCCACGCGGCCATCGACGCCGGCGTGAACCTCGTCGATACCGCCGCGTTCTACGGCAAGGGCACCGCGGAAGAGTTCCTCGGTAAAGCGCTCGAAGGCGGCTGGCGCGAGAAGGTCGCCATCTGCACCAAAGCCTGCCGGCTCGACAACGCCGTCTTCGACTTCACGCCCGAAGGGACACGCGCGTGCGTCGAAGCGTCGTTGAAGCGGCTCCGCACCGATCACGTCGAAATCCTGCTCGCGCACGACATCGAGTTCGCGGTCGATTACGACTACGTGTTCAACGAAACCTACGCGGTGCTTCAGCAGTTGAAGAAGGAAGGCAAGACGCGCTTCATCGGCATGTCGTGCTATCCTTTGCCGCTTCTGAAGCAGGCCATCGAGCGGTGCGAGTTGGACGTGGTCATCAGCTACGCGCACTGCAACTTGTGGAACACGCGACTGCTCACGGAACTGATGCCGGTGGCGGAGGCGCGCGGCGTCGGCGTGATGAACGCCAGCCCGCTGGCGATGGGGTTGCTCACGAACCAGGGACCGCAGCCGTGGTTCCCCGGTCAGCCGGAAGTGGTGGCGGCGTGTGCGAAGGCCGCGGAGTTGTGCCGCGAACGCGGCGCGGACATCTCGTTCTTGGGGATGCAGTTCGCGTTCGCGCAGAAGCAGATTCCCTGCACGCTCACCGGCGCGGCGCGCACGAGCGAACTCGAAGTGAACCTGAAGGCGATGACCGCGCCCATCGACCAGGCGCTACTCGCCGACGTGATGAAGGTGCTCGACCCCATCCGCGACTGGACCTGGAAGTGCGGCAATTGGAAGGGGTAGAGCCGCGTGCGGCTTCGCGAGTGCCCACTGTGCCGCACTCGCGAAGCCGCACGCGGTTCGGGTCACCAGTCCTTGCCCAACTCCTCGCCGCCGGCGCGCGTGATCGCGGCCCGAAAGGTCCGTTCGGAAGTGGAACTGGTGACGAACCGCACCGACCCGTCGGCCATCGCCACGTTGAACCCTCTGGCCCCCGGTTAGCCGAACTTCGGCAGCGGGGCGTCCGGACTGTATTTCAGTTCGCGCGGTTCCGCCCACGGCACCTGCTCGGCCGCGTGAACCGCCATGATCGTGTTCGAGGTGCCGTCGGTGATGCCCCAGAGCCGGACCGGGCCGCCGTCCTCGTCGAAGAGCGCGCCGCCGCCGTAGAAGACGCGATACGGCGTCTGCGTCGAAGCCAACTCCCCGCTGTAGGGCGAGGTGTAGGTGCGGATCGCGGTGTTCGAGTGCGGCCGGTTCCGAGGGCTGTTCTAGGCTGATCGGAAGTTCGAGTTGACAGTGTTTTTGGTTCATCCCCGTTCTGGAATCAGTTCGCCGGGGGAACGGAACTTTTCGCTGGAAAAGCAGCGGAATTCACGAGCCGTGTGAACCAAAAACGGGATCGAACTCGAACCAAT
>CANLGS010000149.1 GCA_947490035.1 Gemmataceae bacterium | reverse complement strand
TCGCGACCGGAGCGCGCGGCGTTCCCACCCCCCAGCACCCGCGAGCGCGGCCCGTTCGCCGGGGTGAGCCGGTCGAGCGTCTGGATCAGTTCGCTGTAGTCGCCGTCGCCCTCGGTCTCGTCGATCTCGAGCGCCGCGAGCATTTTGCGGATCGCATCGACGACACCCAGCAGCGCGGTCGCGATCTCGGCGCTGAAGGCGACTTCACCGGCGCGGAGCCGACTCAGCAGGCTCTCGCCGGCGTGGCTGACGGCTTGAAGTTTCACCAGGCCGAGGAAGCCAGCCGTCCCCTTCACGATGTGTACGGTGCGGAACACCCGGGCCAGCGTTTCCCGTTCACCCGGCTCTTTTTCAAGAGTCACGAGGTCGAGGTCGAGCTGGGCGAGGTTCTCGTGACTTTCGACCAGGAACTCGCGGACGATGTCGTTCACGGGGTGCCGTTGAAGGTGGCGCGTGCCCCCTGGCGCCGCTACCGGCGGTCGGGGGGCCGAGGGTCGGCAGTTCGGTAACGTGCGTTTACAGTGCGAGCGGAAGTGAGCGCAGTCAAATGATTCCGCGGAACTTGACGGTTCTACAAACCGCTAGGAACGTAGTGGTTTGCAGAATTATTCATGCGATGTGAGAACCCGCCGGTCACGGCCCGATGGCCTCGGAGCCGCGCTCGCCGGTGCGGATGCGGACGCAGTCTTCGAGGGCCAGAACGAAGATTTTCCCGTCGCCGATAGTGCCCGTGTCGCCGGTGCGCGCCGCGTGAACGATCGCCTCGACGGTAGCTTCGACGAACGCTTCGTTGACCGCGATCTCCAGTTTGAGTTTCGGTATCAGCTGAATTTGCACCTCGGTGGTTCGGTACACTTCGGTGTACCCGCGCTGGCGCCCGCAGCCGCGCACGTCGCTGACCGTCATGAGGTACACGTCGCGCTCCGCGAGCGCTTTCTGAACGTCTTCGAGCTTTTCGGGCCGGATGATTGCGATGATGAGTTTCATGGGTACTTGTGGTTGTGTGCGGATTAAAGAAACCAGGGGCGTAAGCCCCTGGTCTTCTGCGCGCCCCGCGCTTACACCTTCGTGGCCGTGACGGGCTTTCCGGTGCGGCGGGTGAACAGCGCCCCGAGGCGCTTCGCGATCTCGGCGGGGTCGCCGTCGCGGCAGCGGAACGTGGCGCCGCGGATCGTCGTCACGTGCGGGTACACCGCGAGGAAGTCCGCGTCGGCCGGGCCGTCGGTCGGCTTGCACAGGTCGGTCCAAACTTCCATCAACTCCTTCGGTTCAGCGCCGGTCAGTTGCAGGTCGAAGCGTCCGTTGCCGCGCGGCGTACTGGCCGCACGCGGTTCCGTGGACACGACCGTTGCCGACTCCGTCGCGCCGCTGAAGTCGAACCCGACCTCGCCGTGTTCGGTCCGGTCCAACCCCTGCGCCTCGCCCTTCTCGTCGGTCTTGAAGTTGCCGAGCGTGACCGCTTGCGTGAGCAGCACCAATAGCAGACTCAGCACGAACGCGAACACCGCCGAGAACACCGCCGCCTTGAGTTGGATGACCAGTTGCGACAGCCCCGACTTCTTGTCCTTCCCGTCGTGTTCCTTGTCGTCCTGCTTCTCGACCAGCGTCTTCAGGTCGTCGTACTCCTTCTCCAGCGCGGCCAGCGTCGCCGCCTTGTCCGCGACGAGCGCCTTCGCGTCGTCCAACTTCTTGTTCTCGTCCGTCTCCTTCTTCTTGGCCTCTTCCAGCTTCTTGGAGGCGTCGGCCGCCGCGTCGAGCTTCTTCCGGATGGGTTCGGCCTTCGTCTTCGCGCCGGCCAACTCTTTCTCGGCCTTCGCCTTTGCGTCGGACGGCTCCTTGTACGCCGCGACCTCGTCCTCGAGGTCGTCGATCTTCAGGTCGGCGAGTTCCTTGGTCAGGTCGTCCACCTTCGCATCGGTCACGGCCTTCTGGAGCGCGGTGAGGTTCAGCTTCTCGACTTCCTCGTTGACCTCGCGGGTCGCCTTGAGCAGTTCGCCGTTGGCGGCGCGCTTCGCGGCCTTCGCCTTCGCGATCGGTTCGGCGTCGGTCGGCGCGCCGTCCTTCTCGCCCGGCTTGAGAGCCTCGTAGCGGGCGCGGTGCGCCTTGTACGCGAACGGGCCGTCGGCCCCGCCGTTGATGAGCGCGGAGCAGAACAGGCCCGTCAGCACGGCGCCGACGAACCCGCCGACGCCGTGGACTCCGAAGGCGTCGAGCGAGTCGTCGTAGCCGAGTTTGTTCTTCAGCGCCACCGCGAGGTAGCACAGCACGGCCGCGGCGACGCCGATGAGGACCGCGCCCCACATATAGCCGTAGCCGCTCGCGGGCGTGACCGCGACCAGCCCGGCCACGACGCCCGACGCCAACCCTAGCGCGGTCGGCTTCCCCTTGTGAATCCATTCGACGAGCATCCACGCGAACCCGGCGGCGGCGGCGGCGACCTGCGTCGCGGCGAACGCCGAGACGGACAGCGGCGTGCTGTTCGTCGCGCTGCCGCCGTTGAACCCGAACCAGCCGAACCACAGCAGACCGGCCCCGAGGAGCGTGAGGACCATGCTGTTCGGGTGCGCGATCTGCTTCGGGTACCCGGCCCGCTTGCCGATCACCAGGCAGCACGCGAGACCCGCCACGCCCGCCGCGATGTGAACCACCGTGCCGCCGGCGAAGTCAAGCGCGCCCATCTTACCGAGTAACCCGATTGCGGTCGTGCCGCGCTTGGCCGCGATGACGGTGGTGTCGTACCAGTCGAACGCCCAAACCATGTGCGCCAGCGGGCAGTACACGAACGTCACCCACAGCACCATGAACAAGCAGAACGGCCAGAACCGAATGCGCTCCGCGATGGCACCGCTGATGAGGGCCGGCGTGATGATCGCGAACATGCCCTGGAACATAACGTGCAGGTAAACCGGGATGTCGTACCCGCCGAGCTTCGTGGTCGGCTCGATGCCCTTCAGGAAGAACAGATCCCAACTCCAGCCGAACACCCCGCCGCCTTTCACGCCGAAGATGTCGAGTTGAAACTGGGACGGCCCGAACGCGAGTCCGTACCCGACGGCGACCCAGTACACGCCCACGACGGCGAGCGCCGCCATGCTGTGCATCATCGTGCCGAGGACGTTCTTGCGGCGCACCATGCCGCCGTAGAAGAGGGCCAGACCGGGCACCATGAACAGCACGAGCGCGCTGGACGTGAGCATCCAGGCGGTGTCGCCGCGCTCCTTGCCGGTGGTCGCGGCTGCGCCCGCATCGGCCACGCCCTTGTCGGCGGTCTTCTTGGTCTCGTCGGCGGCCTTCTTGCTCTCCTCCGCGGCCTTCTCGATCGCGGCGAACTTCTCCGTCGTCGCTTTCGGGTCGCCGCCGGCGGCCTTCACCGCCGCGAGTTCCGCGGTCAGCGCGTTGGTCTTCGCGGTCATCGCGTCGAGATCGGCCTTCGTCGTCTTCGCCGATGTCGTGGCCGCATCGACCTCCTTCTTGAGCGCGTCCAGCTTCGCGGTGACAGCCTTCGCGTCGGTCGCGGTCTTCTTCAGGTCGATGAGTTCCTTCTGAGCCTTCTCGAACGCCTTCGTCAGGTCCGCGACCGCCTTGTCGGTCGCTTCGAGGTCGGCTTTGGTCGCCGGCTTTTCATCCTGCGCGGACGCTCTACCAACGGCCGGTGCCCACGCACCGGGCAGGAGACAGCACCCCGTAAAGAGAAGTAGGGCGAACGAGAGGCGACGAACTTGCATTACGCACCTTGGTTACGCACATCCAGGCAGGAGCTTGCCAGTTTTTCAGCACTGACAACGACAAACGAATGCGGGGGTATGACGGGTGCCATAAAGCAGTCCGGGTGCCGCCTCGCGTGAGAATTGATGTGAAATTTTATCTCGCGTGGCCATATAGTGTTAAGCCGATTGCGAGAAGAGGTGAGTTTGTGTCCGTCGCCGAACAGGTGCGCGACATGAATGCAGATGTGATTGAAATGAGGGCACTGGCTTGAAGTCTACGCGGGCAGAAAATTCGCCACTACCCAAACACTCGTTACCACTGGTCTTTCCGACATTCGATTCGATCTGGGGCGCTCGGATGCGCTGTCAGCATCAGCCCACGCGGGTCGATACACCTCTTAGCTGGAAACGCTCCAGTCACCCCGAACCCGGTTCACGGACGAACCGGACGCGAGGGGTGCTACTTCGCGACTTCAAATTACGGAAGGATTCCATGAACACGATCGTACTTCTCACCGCGCTGACCGCCGGTCAACAGCCGGCCCCACCGGCGTCGGGCGGCGTGTACCTCCCACCGATCCCCAATCCGGGTGCGGTCGCGCCGGCCCCGGTCGCGCAACCGCCGATGAAGCTTCCGGTGCAGGACGTGCCGCCCGCGGGGATGCCGCCCATGAACGGCAACGGAATGGGTGAGGAGAAGAAGGAGGACGAGAAAAAGGACCAGGAGAAGAAGGACGAGGCGAAGAAGCCGGAACCGTACCTGTTGATGCGCTCGCTGAAGGGCACCGGGTTCGGCAACTTGCTCGACGACAACGGGATCAGCATCAGCGGCTGGGTGCAGGGCAACTACACCGCCAGCAGCGCCGACCGGACCAACCTGCCGACCACGTTCAACGACCGCGCGAACTTCTTTCAGATGAATCAGAACTTCCTGCGGATCAACAAGGACATCGACACGAGCAAGGAGGAGTTCCAGCTCGGCTTCCGCACGGAGTGGATTCTGCCCGGCACCGACGCGCGGTTCTCGCAGTCTCGCGGGCTGTTCAACGGGCAGACCGGCGACTACCAATTCGACCTGTTCCAGGCCTACGGCGAGGCGTACCTGCCGAACGTGGGGCCGAAGGGTTCGACGGTGCGCGTCGGTAAGTTCGCCACGCTCGTCGGCTACGAACTGGTGCAGGGGGCGGAGACGCCGTTCGTGTCGCGGTCGTACCTGTTCCAGTACAACCCGTTCACCCACACCGGTGCGATGGTGACCACCCAGCTCGACGACACCTGGACGGTCGTGAACGGGCTGGTGCAGGGCGCGGACAACACCTTCTCGTCGCCCAACCAGGCGACCTACATCGGCCAGTTGAAGTGGGCGCCGAAGGAGGGCAAGTCGAACGCGCTGTTCAACGTGGTGCTCACCGACCCGCGGTTCGACACGTCTCGCGGGTTCCCGTTCTACAACGTGTACAACCTTGTCTACACGCGCAACATCAGCGACAAGTTCACCTACGTGCTGGACGCGACGTTCTCGCACATCGACGGCGCCCCGCTGGGCAACGGCGCTGTCGGGTCGGCGACGTGGTACGGGGCGGCGAACTACCTCATCTACAAGCACTGCGACAACGTCACGAGCACCTTCCGCGCCGAGGTGTTCGAGGACACGAAGGGGTTCCGCACCGGGTCGCAAGGGACGTACACCGCGCTGACCTACGGCGTGGCGTATGCGCCCAAGCCGGGGGTGATCTTCCGCCCGTTCGCGCGGTACGACCACAACAGCGACAGCCGCCCGTTCGAGGGCAAGTCGAACCTGTACACCGCGGGGATGGACGTGATCCTCCGGTATTGATTGTGCTCGCCGCTCGCGGCTTCGCAACTGGCGAAGCCGCGAGCGCGTCACCACTTCTAAATGCGGCGCGCGTTCGATTCCGGGAACGGGTACTCCATGTGCTGCGCGGTCGCCCGCGCGACCGCCTCCCCGAACAGCTTCGCCACCACCACCGCCAGTTCGATGCCGGCCGCGATCCCGGCCGACGTGAGTACGTTGCCGTCCTCCACCCAGTGCAAACCGTCCTCGACGGTCACGCCCGGCAGCGCGGCGCGCATGCGGTCGAGCGATGCCCAGTGCGTCGTCGCACGCTTCCCCGCGAGCAACCCGGCGCGGCCGAGCAGGAACGACCCGGTACACACCGAAGTCACCAGTTTCGCGCCGCTCGCCTGCTTCGCCACCCACTCGATGGCCCGCGGGTTGTCCACCTCGCGCCGCGTGCCCCACCCGCCCGGCACCACAAGTAGGTCGAGCGCCGGGCACGTCTCGAACGTGTGGCGCGGCAGCACGCGCATCCCACCACTCGCGGTGACGGCGGCGTCCGTCTCCGCGACGAGGAACACGTCGAACGGCGACGGCTCCTCACGCCGCTTCGCCTCGGTCAACCTCGCCGCGCTGAACACCTCAAACGGCCCGCAGAAGTCGAGTACTCCCGCGTCGTCGAAGATCAGGATTCCGGTCTGAACGCGGTTCATCATTGCTTCCCTGCGCCCGTATGGGTCGTGCGGGTTCGGTAAATTCGGTCGGGTCTATCAACCTTTCCGAAAGAACTGTCGATAGCAGATACAAGGACAGTGCGTCGCGCGGGGTCGCGGTGCGCTTTCCGCTCGTAGGCGGAGGCGGTCATGCCGAAGTTCGGGTTGACGATGACGGCGGTGTTGGCGCTCGCGGCACCCGCGTGGGCAGTGTATCCGCCGCCGGCGGTTTCGGGCGGCTACCCCGTGCCGGTCGGGTATCCCGTCGCGGGGTACGCACAGCCGCCGGACCGGTTGCCGCCGATCAGCGATCCGATGGCACCGATGGGGCCGCCCGCGGCGCCGATGGGGCCGCCTGGGTGGTACGGACCGCCCGGCGCGATGGTGCCGCCCGGACCGGGCGCGACCGACCCGTGCGGGTTCGCGTTCGACCCGTGCGCCTCGTGCGACCGCGTGCGACCGCCGCGCACCTCGAACGAGTACTGGGTCCGCGGCGACTGGCTGTACTGGAGCCTGCGCGACACGCCGGTGCCGGGGCTGATCGCGACCGGGAACCCGAACTTGGCGGACCCGGCCGTGCCCGGGCGCGGCAACGTGCGGGCGCTCGGCGCCGGGCCGCGCGACGTGGGCATGTTCCACGGGGCGCGCGTCACCGTCGGGCAGTGGTTCGACGAGGACGGCGAACTCGGCGCGGAACTGAGCGGGTTCATGTTCGGCCGCGAGGGCAGTGCGGCGTTCTTCAGCGACAGCACCGGCACGCCGGTGGTCTCGGCCCCGGTGCTCGGCCCGAACGGGGTGCCCACGGTGTACGACTTCGCGTTCCCCGGCCAGTTCACCGGTTCGCTCGGCATCCGCACCGCGACGCAGCTCTTCGGCGCGGAAGCGAACCTGTTACACCGGTGGTACGCGAACGACGACTTGAGCGTTACCGTGGACGGGTTGCTCGGGTACCGCCACCTGCAGTTGAACGAGCGCGTCGAACTGCTGGGGCGGACGCAGGCGACCGGCGGGCTAGGCACGTTCAACGGCGCGGTCTTGCCGCAGGGCGTGACGGTGTTCACGCGAGACTCGTTCCGCGGGCGCACCGAGTTCCACGGCGGACAGATCGGCGCCCGCGTCGCGGCCCGCTACGAGCGGTTCACGCTGACCGCGTTCACCAAGGGCGGCGTGGGCGCGAACCAGCAGATTCTTCGCGTGGACGGCACGACGACCGCGACCGGGTTCGGCATCACGCGCACCGCGCCCGGCGGCATCCGGGCGCTGCCGGGCAACATCGGCCGCGACACCAACACCGACTTCTCGATGCTCGGCGAGACGGGCCTCGAACTCGGCTTGCTGGTGACGAAGCACGTGTCGCTGCGGGTCGGCTACAATGCGCTGTTCTGGTCGGACGTGCTGCGGCCGGGGAACGTGATCGACCCGGTGGTGAACTTCTCGCAGGTGCCGATCGACCCGACGTTCGGTCAGGCCGGCGGCCCGCGCCGCCCGGTGAATCAGTTCCGGTCCAGCGACTTCCTCGCGCACGGCATCGTCGTGGGCGTGCAGTTTGATTACTAGATGACCGTTTCACAAGTTCGCCGCCAGTGGCGTAATTTTGCGTTGGTAAGGACGCGGCGGGTACAGTCTCCGTTCCCAGAGCGATGGGCGGGTGCCGAACCCGGCTCGCCCGCGTTGTTGCTGTCGTCGCGTTTGGCAAAAC
>CANLGS010000148.1 GCA_947490035.1 Gemmataceae bacterium | reverse complement strand
GCGCGCCCGCGAAGACGCAGTCGGCGCTGCTCGAAGCGATGCAGGAGTATCAGGTCACGGTGGACGGCGTGACGATCCCGCTGGAACTGCCGTTCCTCGTGATGGCGACGCAGAACCCGATCGAACAAGAAGGCGTGTACCGGCTACCGGAGGCGCAGCTCGACCGCTTCCTGTTGCGCATCGAGATGGGTTACCCCGGCTTCAAGCACGAGGTCGGGCTGCTGAAGCTGTACAGCAAACCGGTGGTCGATGTGTCGCCGATGTTCAACCCGGAAATGATCCTCAACCTTCAGCGGAAACTGCCCGGCGTGTACGGCGCGGAGTCGCTGTACGAGTACATCGTGCAGCTCGCCGAGGAGAGCCGCAAGCACCCGGACGTGGCGCTCGGGGCCAGTCCCCGCGCCTCGCTAAACCTCCTCCGCTGCGCCCGCGCGCGAGCCGTGCTGGAGGGCCGCCACTTCTTCACGCACGAAGACGTGCAGGCCATCGCCTACGGCGTGCTGGGGCACCGGCTCATCCTGCGACCCGAGGCCGAGATCGAGGGCAAGCACGTGGCCGACATCGTGCGCGAGATTCTCGACGCCGTGCCGGTTTTAGAGACGGTGTAAACCAGAAGAGAAAGCCGCCGCAGATAACGCGGAAGGACGCAGATCAAAGCCAAGAAGCAGAGTTCTTGAAACACGTATTCGGTTTTAATCTGCGTTCTTCCGCGTCATCTGCGTCGGCCTTCTGTCTTTTGTTCTCTGACCCCTTCCCCTGAGCGCCATGTTGACAGCCCGCGGATGGTGGTTCGTCCTGATCGTCGCCTTCATCATGGTGATCGGGGCGTTCGTCGTCCCCAATTACACCACGGTGCCGGCCGTCCTCGCGGTCACGCTGCTCGCGTGGTTCACCTACGAGTGGCTGAAGTTCCACTACACGTCCAACGCGGCCGTGTCGCGGTTGCGCGTGCGGCGGTGGGTGATGCAGGGCGGGCGCGACACACCCATGCTCTGGGCGAACGTGCCCTTTGAAGTCCGCGTCCGCGTCCGGCACGACGCCTACGTGACCATCGACTACGCGCTGGTCGAAGACCGGCTCCCGTCCGGCGCGGACCTTCTCGAAGGCAAGACCGATTCGCACACGGCCATCGGGTGGGGACAACCGGCCGACGTGATCTACAAACTCCAGTGCCCCGCGCCGGGCGTGCTGCGGTTCGAGGGCGTGAAGGTGCGGGTCGCGGACCTGCACGGGTTCTTCTACCGCCGCGTATTCCTGCGCGACGCGATCGAGTTCCTCGTGCTGCCGCCGCTGGTGAGCGAAGAGGGCCGGCAGCGCGCCGACAAGCGGTTTAACACGCTCCCGCCGCCGGGCATTCACCGCTTGCGCCGGCCGGGGTCGGGCGACGAACTGCTCGACCTGCGCGACTACCGGCCGGGCGACCCGCCGAAGATGATCGCGTGGAAGGCGTCGGCGCGCAAGGACAAGCTCATCACGAAGGAGTACGAGAACGACGTGCCGGTGCGGTGCGTCCTCTTCCTCGATACCAGCGAAGGCGTCAGGCTCGGTCCGCCCGGCAACACGCTGCTCACGCGCATGGCCGGCGTGACGGCGGTCGTCGCGCAGGCCGCCACCGCGAACCGCGACCTCGTCGGGCTGACCACGTTCGACGACAAGACCGCGACGCCGATGGCCCCGGCACGCACGCAGACCCATACCATCAACGTGCTGCGGAAGCTGGCGGAGGTGTCCTCGCTGCAACCCAGCACGAAGGGCGTACCGGCCGACCACCTCACCCGCCGCGCGTACCCGCTGGCGCACGAACTCTACCCCGAACTGATGGCGAAGGGCACGAACACGGTGCCGCTCGGCCGGCTGTGGAAGCCGATGCTCGACCGGTGGTGGGGCTGGGTCGTGCTGTTCGTCGTGATCGTGCCGTCGCTCCTGCTCGCGTGGAAACTGACTTCGCTGATGGACCCGGACGCGGTGCCGCTCCCGCGCGCCGTCAACCGGGTGATCGTCGAGTGGCTGGCGGGCACGTTCAACGCCGGCGTGCGCATCACCAGCCGGCTGGTGGGCGGCGAGCACCTGTTCGTGCACATCCCCGTCTTCCTCGTCCTCTGGCTGACGATGTTGTTGACGCCCAGCGTGCTGGCGGGGCTGTTCTGGTTCCTCTACGGTGCGAGCGGGTGGTTCGGGGTGAAGACCGCCGAACTCAAGAAGCGGAAGCGGCTCGCGGCGCTGTTTTCGCTGCAAGACGGCACCGGGCCGGACGCCATCGAGCGCTACGTCCACGACGACGCGGCCTACGCCGAGCGCGTGTCCGCGTTCCTCCAGCACCACCAACTGCGGTGCCCGATCCCGCTCTACGACGAGGCCGGCCGGTACCGGTTCCGGTGCGCGGAGAAGGCCGACGTGCTGGCCGGCGCGATCGTCCGCGCCGTCAGCCGCGCACGCGACAACGAGTTGTACGTGATCCTCGCGGACCTGGCCGAACTCGGCGCCGACATGGAGCCGCTGGTGAAGGCGTGCCGCGTCGCCCGCGCGCGGCGGCACCACGTCATGGTCATCGTCCCGTGGCCCGCGGACGTGCCCTCGCCCGACGAGACGCCGGCGCCCCCGCCGCCCGCCGACCTCCCGTTCCAGAAGAAAAAGAAGCGGCGGCATCCCGACGATTTCCTCGCCAACGAGCGCAACAAGCGCGTCACGAAGATCGTGCAGGACAACCTGACGCGGCAGTACCACGACACGTTCCGCAAGATGCGCCGCGCGCTCGGCGCGGTGGGCGCGACGGTGATGCGGGTGAACGACGGCGACCCGGTGCGGCTGGTACTCGACCGGCTCGACCGGCTCCGCGGGATGAGGAGCCGCCGGTGAGTGACACCGCCAAGAAGCCGAAGGCCGAACTGTCACTGCGGCAGGTGTTCAACATCCTGTTCCGCGACAAGGCGGCGCGCGCGTACACGTTCGCCACGCTCGGCGCGCTGGCGATGATCTTCGCCATCATGTTCATGAACGGCAGCGACGTGGGCGGCACCCTCGTCGTCATGTTCGGCACGGCCGCGCTGGTACTGCGTTGGACCGCGGCGCCGCCGTTCATGCTGCTCATTATCGCGTACTTCCAGTTGTTCCCGTTCGGCCTTCCCGACCTGGACCTGGCGCCCCGAACCCGGGTGCGCGACGCGCACTTCCTGGTCTCGGACATGCTCATCGTCCTGGCGGTCCTCGTGTACCTCCGTTCCCAGTACCGCGTGTTCGGGTTCATCCACCAGATCATGCCGGCGGAAAACGTGGTCCGGCGCAAGGGCGAGGTGCCGACGCGCCGCCCGTCGGCGCACATCCGGCCGGACGAGATCGCGTGGCTGGTCGGGATTGCCGGGGGAATCGTGCTCGTCGGCCAGGGCGCGTGGTGGCTGGTCAACGCGCTGGAGTTCGCGCCGATGGCGGACTTCCCGCTGCGCTGGGCCGGCCCGCGACCGTTAGCGCCGGGCACCCGGACGCTCCCGCCGGGCGAATTTGGGCCGGGCCAGAACCGGTTCTTCATCCTCCTCGGCGGGCTGTTCTTCGGCGTGCTGTTACTGCGTCTCGCGTTCGGCTACTGGCAACTGCGAATGATGAACGCGGCCGAAGGCGCGATGGTGCTGACCGACACGAGCTGGGCGGAATCTCACCGCGAGCGGGTCCGCGTGGAGAAGTGGCGCATCTGGGGCCGGACGCGCGCCGCGGAGCAGGCGAAGAAGGCGGAGCACGACGAGAAGCAGGCGGCGCGCAAGCGTGAGGAACAGGCCGAGAAGGAACGGAAGCGCGCGCGGTGAAGGTGAGTTCTTGGCGAGCGGGGGGCGTAAGCCCCCCGAGTGCGTGACCGCGTATTTGAGTTGTGATGCACTCAGGGGGCTTACGCCCCCCGCTCGCCTTCAAAGACCAATGGCAAGAGGTCCGACATGAGGTTCGCGTACTGGAGCCGGGAACTGGCCGGGTGGGCGCTGATCGCCGCCGGGCTGTGGCAGTTCTGGAACACCTACATGCTGCTCACGAACCGGCGCATCTTCGAGGCCGGGCCGTCGGCGTTCATCGCGTTCGTCGTCTTCCGCGGCGGGTTGCACCTGCTGAAGGTCGCGGTCGCGGCGCAAGCGGCGCGGTCGATGCCCGACTCGGCACAGCCGCCGACGCGGAAGGCGAGCCGGATGGCGACGAAGTCGGTCGCGCCCACGCCGGCGAAGGCCGTGCTGCCGGGACCGAAGAGCCGCGCCGCCAGCGCCAACGGCGCGGCGGACTGAGCGTGCCACACATTCCCCCCGGCGTGCGCGCGGTCTTCTTCGACGCGGTCGGCACCCTGCTCTTCCCCGAACCGTCGGCGCCGGTGGTGTACGCCGAAGCCGCACGCGCGCACGGCCTGCACCTCCCCGCGAGCGAAGTGCGCACTCGCTTTATCGCCGCTTTCCAGCGCGAAGAAGCCGCCGACGTTGCAAGCCGGTGGGTCACGAGCGAAGACCGCGAGTGCGACCGCTGGCGCGTCATCGTCGCGGACACGCTCGCCGGCGTCGCCGATATCGAAGCGTGCTACCAATATCTCTTCAATCACTTCGCATTACCTTCCGCGTGGCGCGTCGCGCCCGACGCCGCAGAGCTGTTCCCGGCGCTCCGAGCGCGCGGCCTCGTCCTCGGGATGGGTTCCAACTACGACGCGCGGCTGTGGCCGCTACTGAATGCGTTCCCCGAACTCGCGCCGCTCCGCGACCGCGTCGTGATTAGCGCCGCGGTCGGCGTGCGGAAGCCGGGCGCAGACTTCTTCCGCGAAGTGATGCGCGCGGCCGGTTGCGAAGCGGGTGAAGTGCTGTTCGTGGGCGACGACGTGGACAACGACTACGAGGGCGCGACCGCCGCCGGGATGCGGGCCGCACTTCTCGACCCGCTTTCAAAGCACCCGGAGATTGCGCACCGCGTCACGCGGTTGGCGGAGTTGCTCGATTGACGCGCGACTCGCGGTAAGCGTGGCGCAAGATGAGGACGAACGGCACCCACCAGATGAGATCGTTTGTGAGGCAGGTGATAAGCCCTTCGGGGCGCGTCTGACCGGTCGCGATGCCGAACGCCAGCCCGACCGGGCCGAAGAGCTTACCCATGAAGCCGACGAGGACGACCGGCCAGTGGCGCACGGGGTCGCGGGCCGCGAGGATGTACGCGACGCCGTACACGCCGACGATCATCCCGATGCACTGCCACAGTTGCGGGTAGTGGAGCGGCTTGTCCGGGTCGAGCATCCCGGAGTACGAGAACGAGAGCGTGGGCAATAACACGGCCCACGCGCCCCACGCGAGGTTGTACACGCCCGCGAACACCAGCACGACGCGCATCCATCTGGGCGACGAGTTCGGCATGGTTACTTCCGCTTCTTGGGCTTCTTACCGTTGGCCTTCGGCGGCTTCGCGGGCTTCGCTGTCGGTGTCAACTGATCGAACAGCCGCGCCACTTCGACGGCGAACCCCGGCAGCACGTCGCCGCCGTCGAGCGTGTCCGCTTCGCCCAACTCCGTCACGTCGTCCGGCGACGTGAAGACGCGCACCGTGCGCTTCCGCGGGTCGATGTACCACACGAGTTGCACTTCCGACAGGAAGTATTCCTTGAGTTTGCGTTCCATCTCCGCGCGCGTGTTGCCCTCGCTGAGAACTTCGACCGCGAGATTGGGGGCGAGGTCCGGCACCGGTTCGTCGGGCACGGTGCGACCAGACACACGGTCCCAGTTCGTGAACGACACGTCCGGCATACGAACGAGCTTTTCCATCAGCTTGACTGGGCCATCCGCGCCGAGCGTCATCCCGATGTTCCCATTCTCACGGTTCCAGTTTTTGATGAGGGTCAAGACTTCGCCGGCGATG
Source organism: Gemmataceae bacterium (assembly GCA_947490035.1). Classification (GTDB taxonomy): domain Bacteria; phylum Planctomycetota; class Planctomycetia; order Gemmatales; family Gemmataceae; genus Gemmata. Next base: position 2,109 of record CANLGS010000148.1, on the reverse strand, counting down.
AACGACTCCTTCGCGCCCATGATTTTCTCCACGAGCGTGCCGTCGACGAGTTCATACTTCCTTTTGAACATGTTCAACAACTGGGCGACGTGATCGACTGTACCCGTACCCGGCATTGGCAACAACCGGACGCGCTTCGGCGATATTCCGCCTAAGCTGTCGAGCAGTTCGCCGAGCGACTCGAACTCGGCTTCCGCGAGCTTCGTACCCATCGTGCAACCCTCCTTCGTGCGTCTGTCATACCACACTCAGTTCGCGGGGACAACTTCGGTCGGCACGTCGTCGGTCGGCTTGAGCCGGTCGCGGAGTTGGCGCGACGCGACGCGGTTCACCACCTCCAGATACGCCAAGGCGCTCGCTTCTACCACGTCCAGGCTCACTGCGCGGGCGCGGGACTTCTTCCCCGCGTGTTCGATCTCGATGGTCGCTTCACCGAGCGCGTCCATGTCCTGACTCACCGACCGCACGCGGTAGTCCACCACCTTCACTGCCGCGCCGGTGATGCGGTTGATCGCCTTGATGAGCGCGTCGATCGGGCCGTTGCCGATGGCCGCGTCGCGGCGCACGGTGCCGTCGAGGTGCTTGAGCTCGACCGCGGCCGACGTCTGCGACCCGGTGCCGGCCGTGCTCGTGAACCCGACCAGCGTCCACAGATTGCCCGTCCCGGCTTGAAGTTGGTTCTCCGCCAGCGCTTCGATGTCGCCGTCGTAAATCTCCTTCTTCTTGTCCGCGAGCCGCTTGAACTCGTCGAACACTCGGTTCAGTTGCTCGTCGGTCAGCCGGTAGCCCAGGTCGTTGACGCGCTGACGGAGCGCGTGCCGGCCGCTGTGCTTGCCGAGTACCAGTTCCGTCTGCGGGATGCCCACGTCTTCGGGCTTCATGATCTCGTAGGTGCTGCGCTCCTTCAGCATCCCGTCCTGGTGAATGCCGGCTTCGTGCGCGAACGCGTTCTGCCCGACGATGGCCTTGTTCCGCTGTACCGTCTGCCCGGTGACGTGCGCGAGCTTGCGGCTCACCGGGTACAGGTGACGCGTGTTGATGCCGGTCGTCAGTTTGTAGAAGTCGGATCGCGTGTGCAGCGCCATCACGACTTCTTCGAGCGACGTGTTGCCGGCGCGCTCGCCGATGCCGTTGATGGTGCATTCCACCTGCCGGGCGCCTTCGCCCAGTGCCGCGAGGCTGTTCGCGACCGCCAGCCCCAGGTCGTTGTGGCAGTGGACGGACAGTACGCAGTTGTCGATGCCGCGGACGTTCTGCTTGAGGTGCCGGATGATGGCGGCGTAGTGCGTGGGAACCGCGTAGCCGACGGTGTCGGGGATGTTGAGCGTGGTCGCGCCGGCTTCGATCACGCGCTCGACCACTTCCGCGAGGAAGTCCAACTCGGTGCGGGCGGCGTCTTCCGGCGAGAACTCCACGTCTGCGCAGCGGTCGCGGGCGCGCTTCACGCCTTCCACCGCTCGCCGCGCGACTTCTTCCGAAGTCATCTTCAGTTTGAACTCGCGGTGGATGGCGCTGGTCGCGAGGAACACGTGGATGCGCGGCTTCTGTGCGTCCTTCACCGCGTCCGCGGCCTTGTCGATGTCGGCCGGGTTGCACCGCGCCAGACCCGCGATGATGGGGCCGTGGATCTGCCGCGCGATGGCCTGCACGCTCTCGAAGTCGCCGGGTGAAGCGATCGGGAACCCGGCCTCGATCACGTCCACGCCGAGGTCCGCGAGCGCGCGGTCCATCTCCAGCTTTTCGGCCATGTTCATGCTGCAACCGGGGCTTTGCTCCCCGTCGCGCAGCGTGGTGTCGAAGATGATGACGCGGTTCGGGTCGGTCGGAACGGTCATGATTCGCTCCCTAAACAAAGTCGGCCCCGGAACACCAGTTCCGGGGCCGCTGCAACCTCGTGGATCGGATCACCTCGGATCGAAACGCGAAGAAGACCGGCCCCGCGGCGGTCCGAGAAGTCGAAGGTTCAAAAGCAGCGCGGGCATTGGGTACGGTCTTGCGTGGTGATCTATAGCTAGTCTACGACACTTCGCGCCGCGCATCAACTGCGGAGTCGGAGAGTGTCAGGCCCCAATAGAAATGTCCTCAGTTTGTCCCCAATAGAAATGTCCG
>CANLGS010000147.1 GCA_947490035.1 Gemmataceae bacterium | reverse complement strand
CCTTTTACCTTTTACCTTTTACCTTTTACCTTTTACCTTTTACCTTTTACCTTTTACCTTTTACATTACTTCGCCTTACATTACTCCGTCTGAATGGCGGTCCGAACGCGGGAGTTGCGCGGCCATGACGCCCGAAACGGAAGTGATCGCGTGCCCGGCGTGCAAGCACCTGGTGCGCGTGCCGCTGGACTGGCTCGGCACGGAGGTGCAGTGCCCGCAGTGCAAGGCGAAGTTCCGCGCGCCCACTCGCATGGACGGCAAACTCACCGAAGCTGAACTGCTGTCCCGCCCGGCGTCGGCCACTGACGCGCCGAAACGCCGCCCGCGAATGGACGCGATGCTGCTCCTCCCGGCGTTCGGGTTGCTCCTGTGCGGTGCGGTCGGGATGCTCGTGAACGGCGGGCTGGTATATTTCTTGCGGTCCGACCCGGCCGGCGGGAAGCAGTGGGCGGGAACGCAAGTCGAGGCGATGCGGAAGATGGGTCTGAGGGCGGGCGAACCGCCCGAAAAGGACGCGGAAGAAGCGGACCAACTGCTCCGCCAGTTCAGATGGATTCTCCCGGTGTCGCTGGCCGTCAGCGCGGTGGTGTTCCTGGGCGGGTTGTCGGTCGTGCTGCGGTGGAATTACCGGTTCGCGCAGGTGGCGTGCGTCCTCGCGATGCTGAACGTCGCGCACCTGTGCTGCGTGCCGGGCGCGATCGCGGGCTTGTGGGGCTTGCTGATGCTCGGTTCGGCCGAGGGCCGCGAACACTTCCAGAGGTAACGCACCGGTCGCGGCAAATCTGCTATCATGTCTGTTTGTCTTTCCGCCCGCGAACGAGTTACCGATGTCCCGCTCCGGACGACCGACCGACGACAAACCGCTGCCGGCGCTCTACGCCATGACCCACGGCGGCATCGAATCCACCGCCGCCGACGAGATCACACGCGACATCGGCGGCCAGGTGCGGAAGACCGCGCGCGGACTCGTCGTGTTCAAACTCGATACGCTCAGTGACAAGGTGTTGTCGCTGCGGACCACGGAAGACATCTTCCTGATGGCTTGGGGTTCCGACTCGCTCACGTACAAGTCGGGCGACCTCGAAACGCTCAAGACCTGGACCGCGCGCAAACCGGACTGGGAACACCTCTTCAAACTGCACCACAAGATCCGCCCGAAGACGAAGGGCCGCCCGACGTACCACATCGTCTGCCAGATGCAGGGCGAACACGGCTTCCGCCGCGCCGACGCGCGGGCCGCGTTCATTGAAGGGCTGGCGGGCAAGATTCCGCACGGCTGGCACTACAGCAACGAGAACGCGTGGCTCGAAATCTGGCTGACGATCTACAGCAAGACGGCGGTGTGCGGCGTGCGCCTCAGCGACCGCTCGATGCGTCACCGGACGTACAAGCTCGACCACATCCAGGCGTCATTGCGGCCGACGGTCGCCGCCGCGATGGTCAAGCTCGCGGGGATCGGGCCGGATATGACGGTGCTCGACCCGTTCTGCGGTGCGGGCACGATCATGGCCGAAGTGATTACCGTGGCGGAGCAGCGGAGCAAGGCCGGTGCGGTGCGCGTGATCGGCGGCGACATCGACCCGAACGCGGTGTTCGTCACGTCGCAGAACTTGCAGCACGTCGGCCGCGCCGACCTCGCCCGCTGGGACGCGACCGCGTTGCCGCTGGAAGCCGAATCTGTGGACCGGATCATCTCGAACCCGCCGTTCGGCAAGCAGCTCTCGTCGATCGAACAAATCGGGCCGTTGTACGAAGCGGCGGCGGAGGAGTGGAACCGCGTGCTGAAGCCGGGCGGGCGTGCGGTGCTGTTGGCGATGGAGGTGGAAGGGTTGAAGCGCGTGTTGCAGAGTCACCGGTGGTCGCAGGTGCGGCAGACCCGCGTGCGGTTGCAGGGCTTGCCCGCCGTGCTGACCGTGTGGAACAAACCGGGGTAGGTGTCTTCGCCTTCGTTTTGGATTTGTGGCACAGACATTCCTGTCTGTGAGGCTTCTTTGGCGTGCCGAGCGGAGCGAGACACGCCCCTCGCGCGATGGGCGTTGGGGGTACACTCGTCAGCTTCACGGTAGAGGTCGGCCCCCTCCCTTCGGTCGGGACCGACAACCACACACAGACAGGAATGTCTGTGCCACGAAGGCAAAGACTCACTCCTTCCCCAACACCAAATCGAGCGCCCAACACCCGCGAACGTGCGTCGCCGTTGCATCTCGCAGGTGGTTGAGGATGTCGTCGCTATCGCACCCCGCATCTTGGAGCGCGTCGGCGAGGATCGGCATCCGGTCGAACGCCCGCTCCGCGTAGATGCCGTTCGCGAGAAGCATCACGTCCGACGTGCGCCACGCGGCGTTGAAGGCGATGGTACGGAAGGGGTTGCCGAAGATGTCGCGGAGAAGAAGGATTTGCGAAAGCAATTCGACGCGACTCGATTCGGTGTTTCTGCCTTCGCCGGGTTGATGAATATGGGAGAGGAACCACTGGATCTGTACTGGTGTCCGCGATACCCGGCCGTGAAAGAGACACCCGAGGAATCGCCCCGCGTCGGTTCTGGGCGTGTGCCAGTTGCCCTCCACCTCTTCAACCCGAGCAACATCGAGAGTCGTCCCGGTCCCTTCCACAATTCGTTCCGCTGACTCAACAAACTCGCGGTCGGCTTCGTCGAGATAATGCCAGACTCGCCGACAACACGCGCAAGAGAACAATTCCAACTTGCGATCGCTCCCCCGTCCGTGCAGCAATTCCAGCGACTGGTGAAGATCTCCAGTCAGCCACTCTTGTTCGTTCATCGCGTCACCCGTTTCAAAACACGCCGGGGATTGGGTCGCTGCCGGCGACGAGGTTCGCGAGCGTCGCGGGCAGGTCGCGCGTGATGCGGATCGCGCCCACGTCGAACAGGTGGTGCATCACCGTTGCCGTCAGGTGCGCGGTCGTGATCGGGTCGCTCGCGGGCACGTCGTTGGTGCGCGCCGACTTGCCCACCACCTGACCCGTCTTCAGACTGCCGCCGAACAGCGCCAGCGTGCAGAGGTTCGGCCAGTGGTCGCGACCGCCGTTCTTGTTGATCTTCGGCGTGCGCCCGAAGTCGCCCGTTACCACCACCAGCGTCTTCTCCAACAGCCCGCGTTCGCTCAGGTCGGTGAGGAACGCCCCGAGCGCCTTGTCCAGCGGCGTCCCGAGCATCTCCATGCCTTCCTTCACGGCGGGGTTGTTGCCGTCCGCGTGCATGTCCCACCCGGCGCTCTGCACCGTCACGAACCCAACGCCCGATTCGATCAGCCGACGCGCCATCAGGAACTGCTTGCCGAGGATGCACGGCTCGAACGTCTTCTTCCCGGTCTTGAACGACGACGTGTCGTACCGGTCGCGGACCGCCTTCGACTCCTTCGAGATGTCGAACGCCTGACCCGCGCCGTTCAACAGCACGTCCGCCGCTTGGCGATCGAAGGCCGCCATCCCGCCCATTGCGTCGGTTTCGTCGATGTGCTTCTTCGCGTCGTCGAGTCCGCGAAGCAGTTCCATGCGCTCCGCGAAGCGGTCGGGCGCGACGCGGAGTTGCATGTTCTGGATCGCCGGCCCCTTCCCGGTCGGCACGAACGGCTCGAACGTGCTACCGAGCGGACCCGACCGCGACCCGACCGTGACGCGGTTCATCTCGCGGTTGTACTGCGGGTCTTTGTGCGGGTCGGGGAGCAGCGTGTACGTCGGCAGCCCGGTCTTCGGGTGGTTCGCACCGCGAACGCGCGCGAACAGCGAACCGATGCTGTGACCGTCCTTCGCGGCGCCGCTCACGTCGCTGCCGCCGGTGAGGACGTGGCTGATCGCCTGTTCGTGCCCGCCGATGGGGTGCTTGAACGACCGGACGATGACCGCGTCCTTCGCGTGCTTCGCGAGTTCGGGGAACGTGCCGCCGAACGTGACGCCGGGCAGCGTGGTCTTCACTTGGCCGGTGACGGAGCGCGACTGTTCCGGGCCGTCCATGTTCGGGTTGAACGTCTCGATGTGGCTGGCCCCGCCGCCGAGGAACACCATCACGACGGCGCGGTCCTTCACCCAACTTGGTTCGAGCGCCGCGGCGTGCGCACGCGTTTCGAGCAGCCACGGGAGCGTCAGCCCGCCGAGGCCGAGCGCGCCGGCGCGAAGGAAGTTGCGGCGCGACAGGCCCGAGCAGTCGCGTGAGCCGGAACCGGTGTGCAGTGTCAGCATGGCGGGGGCAGCGTGAAGGCGGGAGGTAGGCAGCGAGAGCCAGTGTAACCAACCCCGCGGCGCGACGCGACAGACAACCGCGGGTATTGTATGTGAACCGCCCGGAGCGAACGGACCCGCCCGGACCGCAAACCGTGTGGCTCGGGATCCAACCCATGCACGACCACGAAACGCGAGAAGCCCGGGCACCGTGCCTGGGCTTCTCGCGTTCGGGTCCACTTCAACTCAGTTGCGGTAGCTCACGTCCACGGTGCCGTTGTTGCGGAACTCGATGTCCACGATCCCGTTTCGGAACTCGAACTGGATCGACCGCCGGTCCACATCGACGCTGCGGAGCTTACCGGCCGGCAGCACGAAGCTCACCCGCACCGGCTGGCGCGTGACGGGGTGGACGATCCACACGTCATGCGCGCCCGGCGTCGGCGTGAAGAACCGCGAGAACTCGCTCAGCGTCGCCGCTTGCGGAACCACCGGCTGCGTCGGGTATCCCGGGTAGTTCGGGTTCAACACCGGAACCGGCACCGGCACGTAAACCACCGGCGGGCGGTACGCGGGGTACGGCTGGATCGACGGTTGCACGACCACACGCGGCGCGATCGTGATGGGCGGCGTGTACACCGGCTGCTGGGCGGGGCTGGTGAGGGCGAGCGAGAGAAGAAGAGGGGTCATCGCGGGTGCTCCGTTCGTGTCTGTTGTGCCGGGGGAACGCGGCGCGGTTCAAAACTTGCGCGCCCTTGCCAATCTGCCCTTACGTGCTTCCGGTGAAAGAATCACACCTCTCGTGCCGTAACCATTCCGAACATGCCGATTTTTGCTTGTGTCGCGGGCCGCTGTCGGGCAATCTGAGTGCCGACGCGCGAACTAATTGAGAGTGCCGATGCCGTCCGCGGACGTGCTGGATTTCGAGAAGTTGCTGGCGCCGATCCCCGGCGAAGCGCCGACCGGCGGCGACCTGCGGGTGAACGCCGGGCCGACCTCGCTCTACTACCAGGTCAAGGACGGGCGGAACGCGGCGCGGGCCGCCGAGCGGCGCATCGAGGGCGGGCAGGACGACGCGCCGCCCGACTGGAAGCCGGTCGTCAACGCGGCGTCGAAGGCGCTCAGCGAGGCGACCAAAGACCTCGAACTGACCGCGTACCTGATCGAAGGGCTGTGCCGCACACACGGAGTCGCCGGGCTGCGCGACGGGTTCAAACTGGCCCGCGGGCTGGCGGAAAACTTCTGGGACGGGCTGCTGCCGGCGCCCGACGAGGACGGACTGGGGACCACGCTCGGTCCGCTCGCCGGGCTGAACGGCGACGACGCCGAAGGCACGCTGGTCGCGCCGATCAACCGCATCGCGATCACCGATTCGGGGTCGCACGGCAAACTCACGACCGCGATCTACCTGCAAGCGGTCGCGGTGGCGAAGATCGTCGATCCGGAGGCCCGCGAGCGGCGCATCAGCGCCGGTTCGCCGAGCATGGGTCCGCACGCACAACTTCGGCGCGCCGGTCAGCGACGTGAAGTTCGCGGTGGGGTAGACTGGCCTCCGGTCTTGCCGCACGCGGACACGCGAAGAGTCGCAGCCCGATCTACGAGGTGGTGCCGTGGCCGACGAAAAGCCGACTCTCGCGGTGAACCCCGTGCCGGTGCTGCTCGCGATGATACTGCTGCTCGTCGTGTTCTTCGTGCTCTTGTACTTGTGGCTTCTCCCGCCACGAATTCTGGTGCAAACCGTCACGGCCAGTGGTGATCCGGTGTTCAAGCCGATCCACGGCACCTACGAGCGCCCCGTCGCCGGGATCGGCCGGAGGAGGTGGGTGTTCGACGCCGCCAACGACAAACCGGATAAGAGCGCGACGGCAGATCCGGCCGTTCAACTGCAGTTCCGGCAGGTCGCCGATACGAACGCCGGCGACTCGCGCGGGCCGTCCAGCACGACGATCCGCTATCAGGACTTGAAGCTAAAGACCGACTACCAGCGGCTGATGGCCGAGACCGCATTCGTTCTGTCGGTCACGTCGTTTCTCATGCTCGTTGTTTGGCTTCTGACGCGACTGTTCGAGAAACGCGAAACTGCCCCCACGCCAGCGGCGACTCCCGCCGCGCCGCCCGTGCGACGATCAACGTGTGCGGTCCTCGCGCGTGAACACCGCCATCTGGCTCGGTGTGCCGACTTCCGCGTCCGCGTCGCCGAGCGGGTCGATACGGACCGCGTAGCCGTGCGCGGTACACACGCCCTCGCACCACGTCGCGAACTCGGCGCGCGTCCACTCGAAGCGGTGGTCGGAGTGGCGGAACTTGCCCGCCGGCAGGTTCTCGAACCGCACGTTGTACTCGCGGTTCGGCGTCGTCAGGATCACCACGCCGGGCTTCGCGCAGCCGAACAGCACACGCTCGAAGGCACCAAGGCGCGGCGGGTCGAGGTGCTCGATCACCTCCACAATCGCGGCTGCGTCGAAGCCTTCGATGCGGGCGTCGCGGTAGGTGAGCGCGCCGTGGAGCAGTTTCACGCGACCGCTCAGGTTGTCCGGTAATCGCTGGCGGTCGAGACGCTGCCGCGCGATCTCCAGAGCGCGCACGGACACATCCACGCCGACCACCTCTGTGAACTGCGGGTCGGCCGCGAGTAACCGCAACAGCTTCCCTTCGCCGCAACCGAGGTCGAGAACGCGCTTCGCCCCGCTCGCTTGCAGCGCCGCGAGTACCGTGGCGAGCCGGCGTTCGTGCAGGCTGACGCGCGATTCCAACCGCTCCTCCGCGAGGTCTTGCGCGGCCGCGGCTTCGTCGGGGTCGGTCGCCTCGTCCACCGCGAGCGCGCCGAGCGCGGACTTCACCAACTTCCCCTGGCGCTTCAGGTAGCGCGCGGCGATTTGTTCCTTCTCGGGGTGTGCGTTCAGCCAGCCGTCGCCGTGGCGGAGCAACTTGTCCACCTCGTCGGTACTCACCCAGTAGTGCTTCTCGTCGTCGAGTACCGGAACGAGAACGTAGAGGTGCGAGAGCAATTCCGCGAGCCGGATCGTGGCCGAAAGTTCGACGGTGAAGTACGGTGATTCGCCCCACTCCGGAAAGGATGTGTCGAGCGGGTGGCGGGTCGCGGTGATGGCGTAGCCAAGCGGCTCGAAGAGACTTCGCAGGAAGCGCTCGCCGCCGCGACGACAAGGAAGCGCGGTGAGCCGCGCGACCAACGGCAGCGGCGTCTCCGCGAGTTCCGGCTTCAACTTGCAACTGCCGTTGAGCGCGCTGCCGAACACCTGCGACAGCGCGACACTCAGGAACGAGGAGGCCGCGTAGGGCCGGTCGTTGACGTACTGCGCCAGCATCTCGTTGCCGGCGTTCCGCCGCTGGCGCGCGAGGCCGACCGCGTCCACGTCGAGCAGCAGCGCCGCGGTGCAGCGTTCGTCGGTCGCTTCAGAATAGAAGACGTGCGCCTGCCCGAACGTGAGGTCGAACGATTGCACCTTGTCCGGGTGCTTGTGGAGCAGCCAGCCGAGGTCGGTCGCGGGGCTGCGGGTCGTCGTGATGGTGAGCAACATTCGGCGTTCGTCCGTGGCGGGTGTGGCGGTTGTTCCGGTGGACGGGGCGGGGCGCTCTGGCGACGGTGTCACGGTCGGGCCGAGTCGGTTGGCGGGGAGCGGCCCCGGCGACATACTGAGGAAGGGCTGCCGCACCGGGTTCACGGGAGCCGCCGATGTTTCAGATCGTCGCGCTGTCGCTCGCGCTCTCGCCGGGGGTCGGGGGCAGGGAAATTGCATGAGATTGCCTACGATTTCCTGATGTCCATTGGTTTGCGGCCGGG
>CANLGS010000146.1 GCA_947490035.1 Gemmataceae bacterium | reverse complement strand
GTTGCCCGGACCATCACAGCCGCAGGGCATTTCTGGACGAAACGATCGATTACGCTCTTGGGTAACATCCTTGTCGCTTCCTCAGAGGGTGAGTCAACATCCCTGGTGAAAACAACTTATAGCAATCGCTCGCGATGTTGTAAGGGGTACTCGTTGGTCCAACGGTTTACGACATCAGGTTGTCAACCTGAAAACACGGGTTCAACTCCCGTACGAGCCGCTGTTGATGGTTGTGATGTGTTATAGACGGCCCGTTCGTCTAGCGGCATAGGACGACAGGTTCTCAACCTGTAAGCGGGGGTTCGATTCCCCCACGGGTCACTCTCGAAGAGCGGTGATGTAGACCAACTGGTAGGAGTCGCCACGCTCAGAACGTGGACAGTGTGGGTTCGAATCCCACCGTCACCACTCGGTTATATGTTTGCGGACGGGCCGGCGCCCGACTGGGTCTCATAAGCCTGGATGCTCAGTTCGACTCTGAGGTCCGCAACTGATTTCTTCGCGGGCGGGCGGGTGCTCAGCCGGGTCTCATAAGCCTGGCCTTCTGGGTTCGAGTCCCAGGCTACGCGACTCGCTCCGCTCGTCGGAGCGCACGGCCCGGTGGTGGAATGGCATACACGCTGGTCTTAGAAACCGGTGCCGAAAGGCGTGAGGGTGCAAGTCCCTCCTGGGCCACTGAATCGTTAATGGCCGAGTAGGCCAACTGGTAGAGCCGACAGGTCGAGAGCCTGTCAAGTGTGGGTTCGACTCCCACCTCGGTCACTGTTTGGTATTGAGGCGAGCCGGGAGCGTAAGCGGCCGGAGCATTCGCGAAACGGGATCGCTCGCGGGCGAGCGTTGTGTCTTGCAAACACGACTTCGGGGTTCAACTCCCCGCGGTTCCACTGGATCGGTTTTGTGTACGGACGGGAACCGGATACGGTTGGCCGGGACGCACTGCTAACGCGTTCGCCCTCACGGGCATGTGGGTTCGAATCCCACCCCCTCCGCTTCGGGAGGGATGAAGGATGAACAGCGGCAAGCGATTCATCCTTCATCCCTCACCCTTCATCCCTCTCAAGATGGTCTTGTGGCCTAGCGGTTCAAGGCGCCTCCCTGACACGGAGGAGATCGGTGGTTCGATTCCACCCAGGACCACTCCGGTTCGCGCTCGCGCGTCCCGGCTTGATGCGGCATGTGGTGTAGCGGTAGCACGCGGCCCTGTGAAGGCTGAGGTGAGGGGTTCGACTCCCCCCGCGCCGCCCTTTTTGAAAGTGAGGAATGAGGAGTGAGGAGTAAGGAGAAAAGAGCAGAACCGGTTTTCTGGCTTTCGCTCCTCACTCCTTATTCCTCACTCCTCACTCCTCACTCCTCACTGATTCCTGCCGGTGTGGCGCGACCCAGAAAGGCACCGAGTTCGTACCTCGGATCATGCGGGTGCGAAACCCGCCGCCGGCTCTCGATCGTCGTTTCTCTCGGACCCGTTGCGGGCGCACTGGTTGTGCCGCTCGCGGCGGGTCGCATCGTTCACATTCCCGTTCGCACAGTGGCACGACGGCACTTCGGTCCGTAGGATTTCATTTCTGAAATTGCCCGCCTACCGCCGCAGGTCGCGGTGTTCACTGGTGCCGATATGACCGAGTATGTCGAAGCCCGCAAGGTGGCCGAGTTGCTCGCGGCCGTGGCCGAACCCACGCGCCTGCGCGTGTTGTGGCAGTTGGCCAAAGGCCCCGAACACGTGGGCCGGCTGGCGAAGCTCGTGGGGATCCGGATGGTCAACATGTCGCACCACCTGGGCGTGATGCGGCAGGCCGGCGTGCTGGAGAACGACAAGGAAGGGCGCCAGGTGCTCTACCGCCTGCGCCCGGACGTGTTCACCCCCGGCACCACCGCGGACGTGCTTGGCGTGCTGACCCTCGGTCAGTTCCGCATCGTGCTGCGCGCCAAACCGGAGGCGCCGCCGGTTCCGCCCGGCGCGAAGACCCGCCGCAAGCCCGCGAAGAAGTAACCCGCCCCGCGTCCTATCATGTGGTGATGGACGCACCCGCCGCGATTGAGCCGCTGTCGCGACCGCTGTGGCGGCAGGTGTTGGCGCTCGCCCTGCCCGCGCTCGCGCAACAGTACCTTCATCTCGTAGTGCAGCTCTCCGACCAGTTCCTCGCGGGGCGGTTCGAACTACCCGACCCGGCCGCACGCGTCGGGTACCTCTCCGCGCTGAACACCGCCGGCTACCTGTACTGGTTCGTGTCCAGCTACACCGTGCTGGTGAGCGTGGGCAGCACGGCGCTGGTCGCGCGGTTCGTCGGCGCGAAGGACTGGCCGATGGCGAAGCACGCGACCGGGCAAGCGGTGCTACTCGCGGTCGTGATCGGCGTGGTTGGTTCCATCGCCGCTGTGCTTGGACTGCCGAGCCTCATCGACGCCCTCAACTTGAAGGGCGACGCCGGTCGCGTGTGCGTCGAGTTCCTGATGCCGCTGGCGGCGCTGCTCGCGTTCCAGATCACGGAGTCGGCGTGCGCCGCGTGCCTCGCGGGCGCCGGCGACACGCGCACAGGGTTGAAGGTGCTGGGGTTGGTCGCCGTGCTGAACGTGCCGCTCGCGTGGGGTCTGTGCTTCGGCGTCGGCCCGCTGCCGGGCATGGGCTTCGTCGGGATCGCGCTCGGCACCGGCCTCAGCCACGTCATCGGCTGTATCACGCTGCTCGTCATTCTCGCGCGCGGCAAATCGGGTTTGCGACTCACCCTCCCGAACCTCGTTCCCGACTTCCCGCTGATCTACCGGTTGTTGCGGGTGAGCGTGCCGGCCGCGATCGACAGCCTTTCGGCCGCGTTCTGCCAGTTGTGGTTCCTCAGTCTGGTGAACAAACTCGGCGACACGGCCGCGTCCGCGCACGGCATCGCGTTGCGGTGGGAAGCGTTGGGCTTCCTCTCCGGTGCAGCGTTCGGCACGGCCGCGATGACGCTGGTGGGGCAGAACCTCGGCGCGCGAACCCCGGACCGTGCGGCGCGCAGCGGGTGGACCGCCTACGCCATCGGCGGGGGCGTGATGTCGTTCATGGGACTGCTGTTCGTGCTGCTGGCGGAACCGATGTTCCGCCTGTTCTGCCCGGACCCGCACCTGCAACCGATCATCGACGCGGGCGTGCCGGCGTTGCGGCTGATCGCGTGCGCGATGCCGGCGCTGGCGTGTCTCATCATCTTCACGGCGGCGCTGCGCGGGGCGGGCGATTCGCGCGTGCCGGTGCTGTTCAGTTGGGTCGGGTTCCTGTGCGTGCGCATCCCGCTCGCGTACCTGCTGACCGCCCCGCAGGTGAACTTGGGTCGGCTCGGTGTGGTGCCCGGTTACGACATGGGGTTGCTGGGCGCGTGGGTGGCGATGTGTACCGACATCTGGGTTCGCGGCGTGTTCTTCGGACTGCGCTTCGCCAGCGGGAAGTGGAAGAAGATCGAGGTGTGAAGTTCTTCCCTGGGACTGCGGGCGGGACGCTCGCGGTCCCAGGGTTCACCGCACGCGCTTCAGCAACTCGTTCAGCACGTCGGCGTCGCTGGGGTAATCGGTCGGCAGCAGCACGCGAAGCGGAATCGGCACCTCGTCCATGCGGTACGCGGTGCCGGGGCGGTGGATGCCGTACACCGCCGTCGTGAACCGCACCGCGACCGGCACCGGCGCTTCCGCGCCGGGCGAGTCGAGCGCGATCACCGGAATGCGTTTCAAGTGTTCGATCGCCGCGGGCGGGAAGTCCGCGACCGTCTCGCTGCCGACCAGCAGGCAGGCATCGGCTTCGCCGCGTGCGAGGATGTCGGGGCCGGTGAACTCGCCGGGGTTGTATCGGGGGTAGCCGCGGCTCAGGTTCACGCCGAACGGGTAGCCCGTCTGCCACGCGAGGACCGAGTCCGCGCCGGCCACGTCGCCGAACCGCCGCATCCGCCGCGCGTAGAACCGGCCGCGGTCGTTCAAGTCGGTGACCAGTTGCAGCAGCGCTTCCACAGTTCGATGCGCGAGTTTCCCGCGCGTCACCCCGGCGCCGAAGAAGAACACGCCGCATTTCGCCGAGGTGATTGCCTGGGTGAGCGCGGTCAACCCCTCCCCAACCCCTCCCCTAAGAAGGGAGGGGCTTTCAGCAGGAGACGCTGTTGCGTCTCTTTCTCCCCCTCCCTTTTTAGGGGAGGGGGCTGGGGGGAGAGGTTCTTCGCGCACCCGCATCCGCAGCTCCCACAGCGCCTCCCAGTTCCGCGCCGCGGGCACCTTCACAAACAGATCAGCCACCTTCGCCGTTTCCGTTTCCTCCTCATCGACCACCACGATGAACCGGTCGGCGCGGCCGCCGGGCACCCACCGGCCCACCGGGTCCGCGGAGTAGCGTTCCAGGTGCCGGGGGTGCGTCACCACCGGATCGCTGCCCCAGAACACGACGAGGTCCGCGCGGTTCTTCACCTCGCCCAGCGTGCAGGTTGATTCCCCGACCTGTTGAAGCGCGATGATCGACGGAGCGTGCCCGGTGCTGGCGGTGGTGTCGATGGTCGCGCCGAGCCGGTCGGCGAGCGCGACCGCCGCGCGCTGGCCTTCGGTGGTGCTGCGCGACAGGCCGTAGACGAGCGGGTAGCGGGCCGCGCGCAGAATCTCCGCGGCGCGCGCGAACGCGGCTTCCGGTTCGCACGGCGTGCCGTCGAGGAGTGTCGCGGGCGGCGAAGTGGCGTTCTGCGAGCGGAACCACGGCTCCGCGAGGCGGCACGCGCCGCGCGCCTCGGTGACGCGGCCGGCGTCCACCGTCACCGCGAGGTCGTCGCACACGCACCCGCACACGGTGCAGCCGACGCTGGTGAAGGTTTGCATGGTTTGTAGGGTGGGACAAGGCTCTGCGCCGTCCCACCACTTATTCTTGTGGCACAGACATTCCTGTCTGTGTGCTCTGAGGAGCCAAACGCACAGACAGGAATGTCTGTGCCACAAGAGAGGAAAACGGTCGGACGGCGCAGAGCCTTGTTCCACCCTACAAGACTACTTCGCGAACCCGCCGGTGGAGGTCTTGAACGGCTTGAACGGCGCGCCCTCGAGCGTGAACACCTGCGGCGCCCACGCGTACGAGCCGTAGTACGTCGCGCCGCCGTCGGGCGAGGCGCCGAGGTTGAGCGACACCACGCCGCCCGGCCAGTGCAGCACCACTTCGAGCGACTGCTTCGGGTCGTGGAACCCGTGCTTCAGATCCGGCCCGCCGCTCTCGAAACCTTTCACGGGCTGGGCGATTATCAGGTTGAGGAACGCGTTCACCTTCGCCGGATCGAGCGCGAATCCCGCCGGCTTCGTCGCGCCCCACACGCCGTCCTTGTTCTTCTCGAACACCAGTTCGGCCACGACTCCCGCGTCGCCCCACCCCTTGAGTGTCACCTTCGACATCGCGCCCGGGTCCAGCCCGCGCAGGATGTACTTGTCGCGCAAGTCCGGGTTGACGAACTTGTCGAACACCAGGCGCGGCAGGGTGAACACGGCCACCTTGCCGGTGACGCGGGCGTACACGAAGTTGGGGTCGGCGGTGTCCTTACCGAACTCGTACACCCGCTCCTTGTCCAGCGAACCCGGCCGCAGCCCGACCACGACCTTCAACCGCGGCGCGGGCGTGAACCCGTACTCGGCCAGCTTCGCCTCCGCCGGCTGCTCGTCCACGAACCGCGTCACCGACTGCGTCGTGCCGAGCAGTTGCAGCATCTGCTCCACCGTTTTCGTGTCGGCCCCGCGGCCCTTCGGTTCCGGGGCGACGTACCGCCACACGGCGACCTTCGTGAACGGGTCCGGCTTCTCGTCCTTGTCGAGCGTGTAGTTGCTCGCGCCGCTCACCGCGAGCCGCGCCGCCGTCTCGGAACTGAACGTCGGCAGCGATTGGTCGAGCAGGTCCAGCCGCGACTTCGCGACCGTCGCCACCGCGTCGGCGTTCTGGCCCGCGGCCCCGACCTTCGCCTGCGCGGAGATCGTGAACTCGGTGGGCGGCAGCCCCGGCAGCGTGCGCCGCACGTACACCGTGTCGCCGTCCTTGCGGCCGAACTCCAGCTTGATCGGCTCGATCTTCTTCACCGGCTCCGCCTTCGGCCCGGCCGGCGGGTTGAACCCGTCCGCCCACACGAGCACGGTCGCGGAGACCGCCGCGAAGTTGGCCGGGTTCGCCGCGGGGAAGTCCTTGATCGAGCGGCGCGCGAACACCACGTCGAGGATCTTCTGGGCGGTCTCGTCGTCCGCCGGCTGCGGGTCGCCCGGCCCGCCGTACAGCGCCCACTGGCGCGGCACTTGCGGCGACCCCGGCATCGAGGACGTGCCCGCGAACCGGAGCTTGGTCGGCTTGTCGGCCGGCTGACCGGCCAGCACGATATCGATGCCGTCGGCCTTCGCGCGGTCGGCGGTAACGAGCGTGCGGTCGCGCAGCGGGCTGGGGTCGAGGACGACGCCGTTCAGCCCCGACAGGTCGCCCGCGGACGCGCGGATCACGCCCGGCTGCCCCTCGACGCGCACGTACACCTTCGCGGTGGGCATCTGCGGCGGCATCCCCGGCGGCATCGCGGGAAGGGCGGCTGCCTCGCGCTTGCCGAAGTACACGACGGCCGACCCTTCGCGCGTCTTCAGTTCAACCTTCACGAGGTCCGGGTTGTCCGCGTTCAGGCCGTACTCTTTCAGGTCTTTCGGGCTGTCGATGAAGTCGCCGGGCGTCGCGGCGGAGACGCTGGTGAGCGCGCCGAGCAGTCGGCGGACGCCGCTGAACGTGCCCGGCGTCCCGGCCTCGGCGCCCTCCACGTCGGCGTCGCCCCACCCGGCGGGGCTGTCGAACTTCCACACGCCCAGCACGCGAGACAGCGCCAACTCCTTCTTCTTGTTCGGCAGTTCGAGCTTCACCGAGGTCACGTCCTCGCCGGCGGCGCGCGTGTCCGACGGGAAGATGGCCGGCGTGCGGTAGTCCGAAGTCCACTTCGCCAGCGCGCCGGCGGTGCCGTCCTTCGGCTCGCGGAACAGCGCGTCGAGATCGCCGCGGCGCACCGCCATCGGCCGCTTCGACTGGCTCGACGTGGTGACGAACACGACGCCCTTGTCGCCGAGCGTCACGTCGCCGAGGCTGATGGTGGACGACTTGTCGCCGGAGCGGACGGTGACTTTCAGGCCGGCCGGGTCGAGGCCGTGCGCGGCCGGGTTGCCGCGGATCTCGGCGTATTGCGTCGGTTTGGCGCTCAGAAGCGCGGTGATGACCTGCAACACCTTCGACGCTTCCGCGTTCGCGGTGATGGGCTTCTGAATCTGCCACGTGCCGCGGTCGGCGTCGGTGCGGACGATGAGCAGCGGGTCGGAGCCGGGCCGCTCGAACTCGATGGAGTCCACGTTGGCGGTCTTCAGGTTGGCGAGCGCGAGTTCTTGCGCGAGTACGTCGGTGGCGACCTTCTTGGGGTCGTTGTACGACAGGATGAGAAGGATCACCCCGATCACGAACACGGTGCCGAAGAGCGCGGCGGTCAGTCGGAAGTTCATCGGCGGTTGCCCCTGTGGCGGTGGTGGCGCCGGGTGTGAGTCCCGCTTCGCCTGATCGTGCGGTGATGACATGGCGCTGGTCCGACTTCTTGGTTTTGCCCTCTCCCCTTGCGGGAGAGGGTGGCGAGTCTTCGAGCCGGGTGAGGGGTGAGCGGCACCAGCGTGCCACGCGAAGCTCTCTTGGCGCGCCTGACCTACCCCTCACCCGTCCGCGAAGCGCGGCCACCCTCTCCCGCAAGGGGAGAGGGACAGAATTGACGCTCGCCTTCGGTTCACTTCCGGCGGACGACCCACACGCCGGCGCCGAACGCGCCGACGACGAGCACCGCCAGCGCCAGCGGCACCCACAACATGCGCAGGTTGTCGTAGCCGGGCTTGAGCGTGTACGTCGTGTACGGCTTCTGGCTGATTCCGCTCACGGACGGGCGGTCGCGAATCCAGTCGAGCGTCGCGCCCATCAGGTCGAGCCAGACGGTCGTGGACTGATCCTGCCCCATGCGCCCGCTGGCGT
>CANLGS010000145.1 GCA_947490035.1 Gemmataceae bacterium | reverse complement strand
TATGCGGCGTACCTACACGCTCAGCCACTCCCGAAAGAGGTGAGTTACCGGCCGCGAGAAACCAAAACACCTGCAATTGCAGCGTAAACTCGGGGATCGGGGCAACGGCACCCGCCCAAGGTGATGAAATCGCTCATAGGGCAGAGCTCAATTAGGTTTGTGATTCACCTCACCACGACGAACGGCCGCAGTTTCTCCACCGTCTTCGGGCCGATGCCCTTCACCTTGTCCAGGTCGTTGGTGGTCTGGAACGGCGCGGCCGTGCGCGACGTGATGATCGCCTGCGCGGTCACCGGGCCGACGCCGGGTAAGCGCTGGAGTTCTTCGAGCGACGCGATGTTCACGTTGATCGGCGGTTCGCCGGGCTGAATCTTCTTCACGCCCGCCGGCGCGGGCTTCGGGCCGGGCGCGGACCCCGGCGCGGGTGGGTAGAACGACGTGGTCGTGATTTCGGCAGGCGAGGTCGGGAGCGGGCCGACGCGGAAGTGCGGGCGGACCTTCTCGAACGTCACCGGGCCGACGCCGCGCACGTTCCGCAGTTCGTCCACCGACTTGAACGGCCCGTGAACGCGGCGGTGATCGACGACCGCTACCGCCATCTTCGGCCCGACACCGGGCACCTGCGCCAGTTCGGTCTGGTCGGCGGAATTGAGGTCGGTGAGGTCGACCGTCGCGGGTTCCGTGGGCCGCGCCCGGAAGCGGTTGCCGTACCCGCGAACCGCGAGCAGTCCGAGCAGCACCGCGAGGAACACGCCCAACGCCACCTGCGCGCCGCGCGACGGCGGGTTTGGCGAGCCGGGGGCGTTAGCCGCCGGAGTCGGCAGAGGTGAAGCACTCATCGGGGCGGCTCAGGCGGCACGATCCGCACAACCCCGATAGTCTAATCCGCCCGCAGCACGATCACCACATACCGGCACCAGTTTCTCAGAGCGGGCACCGCGCGAAGCAAACGCGTGTCGGTGCCGTCGAGCAACTTCAGCGCACGCGGATTGCGCCACACGCGGCGCACCATCCCGAACAGTTGGAACCCGCGAACCTCCGTCGAGGGGAACACCGCCTTCAACGGGCGCAGGTCGCGGCGCGTGAGCGGGTGTTCGTCCGGTGTGCGGTCCTTGCCGCGGTAGGGCAGCGCGGCGCGCGCGAAGTTGAGCAGCGGGTTGCCGCCCCACGGCTCGCAGAACACCGCGACCCCGCCCGGCTTCAGCACGCGGCGCAACTCGCGCCCGGCCTTCGCCAAATCGAGGTGATGAAGAATCGCGTTGCCCCACACCGCATCGAACGACGCCGGCGCGAACGGCAGTTCCTCACCGTCGGCGGTCACGCACTCGACGCTCACGCCGTTGGCGAACGCGCGTTCCTGGGCTTCGCGGACGTATCCCGGCGACAGGTCGAACGCGGTCACGGTCGCGCCGGCGCGGGCCATCGCGACAGCCGCCATGCCGTGCCCGCAGCCGTAGTCGAGGGCGCGCTTGCCGCGCAGGTCGCCCAGCGCCAGGAACGCGGGCCGCACCCAGGTTTCGTGATCGAGGTAGGCGTCGGTGTCGAACCGCAGGTCGGCGGCGCCCGCGCGGAACGTGTCCGCGCGGGCGGCCGCCTGCCGGTCGTGGAAGAGTTGTTCGCTGAGTCGGCGGTCCGTGCCGGTCATAGGAATCCTTCCGGAGAGTAGCCCGCCGCTCCGCGGCGGCTTTTCTCTCACGCCTCGTCAGACAAACACGAAGAACCGCCGCGGAGCGGCGGGCTACTCTCAGAACGGGAGCATGGTCGCGGGCACCAGAGCGTACCCGCCGACGAGGATGGCGACCAGCCCGACCATCGCGGCGAACAGCCACAGCGCGCTCTTCTGCTTACGGGCCAGCGCCAGCGACGACGCGACCGCGCCGATCTGCGCGACCAGCATCGCGTAGGAGAGGAACTCGCTCTTCTTGCGGTGCTTGTCGCTCTCGGCGGCGCTCACCTTCACGCGAATCTCGTACAGGAACGCGATCCCCTGGTTCAGCCGCGACTCCGAGCGGTAGCGGCGCTCTTCCAGGTCGAAGCCGGCGGCCTGCGCCGCGGTGGCGCCGGCGGACTTCTTCGCCGCGTCCGGGTCGTCGGTCTTGATCTGGAGTTGCGCCCGCACCCAGCCGTTGGCCGACCCAATGATCGGAGACCACTCCTTGTCGGTCTGCTCGGCATACTTCTCCGCGTCGTCGATCGCCTTGTTGAGTTTGGTGATATCGACGCGCCCGGCCTTCTTGAGCAGTTCGCTTTCCGGTTCGCGGCTCTCGATCGCCTCGCGCAGTTCCTTGATCTTCTCGTCGTCCACGTCCGGCAATTTGACCGGCGGCGGGCCGCCCTTCTCGCCGCGCTCGGTCAGCCACGCGCGCGCCTTCTGCGCGTCGGGGGCAGACGCGTCCTTCGGTTGCGTGTCGAACTTGGCGGGCGCGTACCCGGCGATCGCACGGAGCTGCGCCGCGGCCGTCTGCATGGTGAGGGCGCGGTCGCGCTTGAAGCCGGCGAGCGACCACTGGTTGGTGGACTTCGACTGATCCTGCGCGGCCTGCGACTTCCAGTACATCGCCTGTTGAAGTGCGCCGTTGGACATGGACGCGAACACCGTCGCGAGCGCGGTGAGCGCGATGGGCAGTGCGGCCCCGGCCTTATCGAAGAAGCCCTTCGGCTCTTCGGGCTTCTTCTCTTCGGGGTTAGTGGGTGCGGCGTCGGCCATGGCGAGCGTCTCCGTGGTGTGGCAGCCGGGACAGTGTATTTATTCCGACGAGCCGGAAGCGTAAGCGACGGACTTGCTTTTCCGTCGCTTACGCTTCCGGCTCGTCAAGAATGCTGGACTTGCTTTTCCGTCGCTTACGCTTCCGGCTCGTCAAGAATGCTGACCCTCACTTCGGCTTCTTCTTACCTTTCGCCGGCCCCGGCGCTTTCTTCGGCTCTTTCGGCGTCAACTTGCGCAGCGCGACGCCGGCACGTTCGGCCACCTTCTTATCGGCGTCCTCGGTCGCGGCGGAAAGGGCCGCGAGTACCGCGTCGGTGCCGACGTTCAGTTTGCCCAGCGCGTCGATCGCGGCGCGGCGCACCTTCGGAGTGCGGTCCTCGACCGCGCGGACCAGCGCCGCGATTGTCTCGTCGGACGCGTCGGCGCGGCGCGCCAGCACCTCCACCGCGCGCAGGCGCACGTCGTCGTTGGCGTCGGCGAGTAACTGCCGAATCAGGGGCAGCACCGCGGGCGTGTCGAGCCGGTCGAGCTGGCCGACGAGGGCGGTGCGGATGACTGCTTCCGGGTCGGTGACCAGCGGCGCGAGGTCCGGCAGCAGCGCCGCGTCGTTGAACGTCAGCAGCGCGGCGGCGCAAGCCTGCCGCGCGGTCTGTCGGGCGTGAAGGTTCCAGTCGGTCTCTTCGCCCGGCGCGGCGGCGCGGAGCAACTCGCGCAGCGCTTCGCGGACCGCCGGTTCCCCGGGGGCGAATGTCGCGAAGAGCGCGGCGAAGGAACCGAGCAGTTCGGCGGACTCCGGCCGGCGCGACAGTTCGATGAGTCTGGGCAGGTATGGCACGAGCGCCGGCCCGAACCCCTGAAGTGCCTGAAGCGTGTACCATTTGTCGTGCCACGGTCCGGCGGCTTCGAGCGCGCCGAACAGGTCGGGGAGCGCCGCGACAGCACCGGGGCCGAGGTTGCGGATCGCGCCCACCACCTGCCTGTGCCGCCACTCGTCGGCGGTGCGGTATAGCCTGAGCATCGCGGGCAGCAGGGGCAGTGCCGCCGCGCCGAGTTCGTTCGTGGCCTGGAGTGCGGACCAGCGGGCGTTGTCGCTCGGTCCGTCGAGCAGCGCCGCGAGTTCGCCCAATCCGCCGACGCGGGCGAGCGCCCTCACCGCGGCCTGGGACGTGTAGTAGTTCTGGTTCCCGTCGCCCGCGTTGAGTATCGCGACGATGTCCGGGATCGCGGCGGCGGCGGCCGGGCCGAGCGCGGCGAGCGCCTCCAGCGCCGCCGTCTGCCCGTACCCCTGTGGCGGGTTCCGCACGCACGCACGCAGCGCCTCGACCACAGCGGCCGGCGGCGGTTCGATCTTGCCGAGCGTGGTCAAAACCGTGTTGGTCTCCCACCCGTAGGTGTCGGTTTCGCCCACCCACGCGAGTCGGGCGAGCAGCGGTGCCGCTAACGACGCGGGCAGTTTCGTCCAATGGCCGATTACCTCGGCCGCGACCTGTGCAACATCGCCGTTCGTGTCGCTGATGCGCGGGACGAGCGCAGCCAGCGCCTCGGAGCCGTTGTGCCCAACTGCGGCGACCGCACGAATCACTTCCGCGCGTTGCACGGGATCGCGGTTGTTGAGTTCCGCGATCAGCGCGTTCAGCGCGGCCTGGTCGCCTTTGGCGAGCGCGCCGAGCGCGGAGATCGCGCTCAGGTAAACCGTTCGGCTAAGATCGCCGAGTAGCGCGAGGAACCTCGGCACCAGTTCCTTCGCGAGCGACCCGCTGGCTTTGGAGAGCGTGGCGCACGCGGCGACCCGCACTTCGGGCACCGGATCGTCGAGCAGCGCCGTGAGCGCGGTAACTGCCTCCGGGGTCTTGCCGCTGTAATGGAACTGCCCCGCCGCGCTCGCGCGCACCCGCGCGACCGGATCACGCATCGCACGGCACAGCCCCGGCACCATCTCGGGGTAGCCCTGCCGGCCGAGAGCGTCGACGGCCTTCTCGCGCACCTCGGGTTCGGGGTCGTCAATCGCGCGCTCGAATGTAGGGACTGCGTCCGCGGTGCCGAGTTGCATCAAGCTCTCGATGACCTCGATGCGATCCGCGGCGTCCGGGCTGTCGAACTTCTCGACGAGTTCTTGCAGCACGCTACCCTTCGCACCCATTTTGCCGAGTGCCCTGCTCGCGAGGTGGCGCACGTTCCAGTTGTCGTCGGTGAGTGCGGCCTTGAGTTGGTCCGTGTTGGTCACCTCGTCGGTGCCAATCCCCTGAAGCGCTTTCGCGGCCTGTTCGCGCACGTTGTGTTCCGAGCTGGCCAGCGCGTCGAGCAGCGCGGGCACGGCGGCTTTCGCGCGCTTGCCGATCTTGCGCATGCACATGCACGCCTGCTCGCGCACGCGCGGCTTCTCGTGCTTGAGCAGTTCGACCAGTCCGGGCACGAGCGGTTCGCCGATCACCTCCGCGGCCCGGCGCACGTCGATCACACGTTTGTTCTTCGCGAGCGATTCGAGTAGCTTCAGAACCGGGTTCTCGTAGGTCGGCGGCAGCCACCCGCGCACCGCGTAGTGGCGGAGCCACTGGCCGCGCGGGTCGCCGTGGTCGTCGAGCCAGTCGGCGAAGACGAGCGGCAGGTGGTGGTCGTCCGGTGCCGCCGCGATCGCCGCCACGAATGCCGCTTCGTCGTTCATCGCACGACCCTCGTCAGGTGTGGGGTTAGGGTAGCAGAAGGGACACGAAGACCTACCCCAGTAGGTCGTAAGCCGCTCGCGGCTTCGCAAGTCCACCGCACCACTTGCGAAGCCGCGAGCGCCTTACGACTGCGAACGTCTCCACTTCGCTGGTGTCCTTGTGTGAGCAGAGGGCTAAAACGCACTCACCGCACTCTCACACGAACGGAACGCACCCGTGGCCGACGAAACACCCGACCTCGCCGAAGTCCGCCTCCAGAAGCTCCGCCAGATCGAAGCGCTCGGCCTCGACCCGTGGGGCCAGCGGTTCGATAACACCACGCCCATCGGCGAGATTCGCCTGCTGCCGGCGGAAGGGTTCGACGAGGCGAAGCCGGGGCCGAAGGTGCGCGCCGCCGGCCGCGTCATCCGACAGCGCACCGGCGGGAAGCTCCTGTTCCTCGAAATCTGGGACCAGTCCGGCCGCGTGCAGTTGATGGTTCGCGTCAACAAGATCACGCCGCAGGAATGGCAGGTCGCGCAGTTGCTCGACCTCGGCGACCTGATCGGCGTGGACGGCGAGTTCGGCAAGACCAAGACCGGCGAACTCACCATCCAGGTGACGCAACTCACGTTCCTCACGAAGTCGCTGGAGCCGCACCCGAAGGACGTGTTCGGGCTGGGCGACATCGAGTACCGGCTGCGCCACCGCTACCTCGACATGATCTACACGCCGGACACGCTGCGCCGCGCGCACCAGCGCGTGAAGATCATGCGCACCATCCGCAACCACCTCGACGGGCAAGGGTACATGGAGGTGGAGACGCCGACGCTCCACGCGATTGCCGGCGGCGCCGCGGCGCGCCCGTTCGAGACGCACCACAACGCGCTCGACATCGATTTGTTCGTGCGCATCGCGCTCGAACTGCCGCTGAAGCGCCTCTTGGTGGGAGGTCTGGAAAAGGTGTACGAACTCGGGCGCGTGTTCCGCAACGAGGGCATCAGCCCGCGGCACAACCCGGAGTTCACCATGCTCGAACTGTACCAGGCTTACGGCGACTACCGGAGCATGATGGACTTAACGGAAGGGCTAATCGTCGCGTGCGTGGACGCGCTCGGCGCGGGCCGGACGATTCCGTTCGGCGAGAAGACGGTGAACTTCGAACCGCCGTTCCAGCGCGCGAAGTACGGCGAGCTGTTCAAGGAACACGTCGGCTGCGACATGGCCGACGAGGTCGCGGTGCGGGCCGCGGCGCGCGCCGAGAACGTCGAACTCGAAATGGCCCCGTCGAAGGGCGCGCCGAAGGTCGCGAAGGCGCACGTCGTGCTCGTGCAGGAACTGTTCGAGGACTTGGTGGAAGAGAAGCTCGTCGGGCCGGTGTTCGTCCACGACTACCCCGCGCCGCTGTGTCCGCTCACGAAGCGGAAGCGCGAGAACCCGGAGATCGCGGAGCGCTTTGAACTCTACGTTCACGGCATGGAGCTGGCGAACGCCTACACCGAGTTGAACGACCCGATCACGCAGGAGCAGACTTTCTCGCAGCAGTTGGCCGGGATGTCGGCCGAGGACTCGATGGCGAAGATGGATCACGACTTCATCCGCGCGCTGCGGCACGGGATGCCGCCGGCCGGCGGGCTGGGCGTCGGCATCGACCGGCTGGTGATGCTGCTGACCAACACGCTGAGCATCCGCGACGTGATCCTGTTCCCGCTGCTGCGCCCGGAGTATAAGTGAGCAGGCTCCGTTCCGGTAGCGCCACCTCCGAGGTTCCGATGACCCTGATTCGTGGCGCGTGCGTGGCGCGTGCGTGGCGTGTCTGGTGGCCGCGCTCGCGGCGCCGGCGGCGGCGCAGCCCCAGCCGAAGTTCAACGCCGCCGAGCTGCGCAAGAGTGTCGTGTACGTGAAGCGGATCACGCCCGGCGTCGAGCCGGCGAGCGGGTCCGGGTTCATCGTCGGCAAGGACGGGCTGATCTACACCAACCGGCACGTCGTGGTGCCCGAAACGGCGGTCGCCGGCACGGTGATCGTCGTCGGCGTGCCGTCGCCGAAGGACGCGGACGAACTCCGCTTCTATAAGGCCGAGGTGGTGTACGCCACGCCCGCGAAGGACAACCGCGACTTCGCCGCGCTCAAGATCACGGCGAAGGACGGCGACCCCGCGTTCCCGGTACTCAAGATCGCGGCCGGCAAACTCGAACTCGGAGCCGATGTCGCGGTGCTGGGGTTCCCGGTCGTGAAGACGGACCAGCCCACGGCGTCGTTCAACAAGGGCAGCGTGTCCAGCACGAAGGTGACGCTCGACGGCGTCGGGTACTACCAGACGGACGCGGCCGTGAACCCCGGCAACAGCGGCGGACCGCTCGTCACGCTCGCGGGCGAGGTCGCGGGCGTCGTGACCGCGCAAGCGCGGGGCCGACAACATCGGGTTCGCCATGCACGCCGCCGAAATCGAGAACCTGAAGGGCGACTGTTCGGCGGCGATTAGGACTCCGCTTTAGTACTACTCCGTTAGAGGGCTGAATCGTCTCAAGCGATTCGGCCCTCTCACTTTGCATGAAGACCTATACCCCAAGTCTCGATTCCGCTGTCCTCGACCGCCTCCGCGACTACGCCGCGCTATTCGCTGACGAGTTCCCCCAATCC
>CANLGS010000144.1 GCA_947490035.1 Gemmataceae bacterium | reverse complement strand
TGGAAGCCTGTGCCACAAAGCCAAGATCACGAGTCCTCATGTCCATCCTTTCGCACTTCGACGAGTCCGGCGCGTCCCGCATGGTCGATGTCGGCGCGAAGGCCGAAACGCATCGCGTCGCGCGGGCGTCGGCACTTGTTCGCATGTTGCCGGCCACGCTCGCGCTCATCCGCGACAAGGGCGTCGCGAAGGGCGACGTGCTCGAAGTGGCGCGGCTCGCGGGCATCATGGCGGCGAAGAAAACCGCCGACCTCATCCCGCTGTGCCACCCGCTGCCGCTCACGTCCGTGAAGCTCGATTTCAGCTTTCCCGCCAGCGATTTACTGCGGATCGAGGCCACGGTGACGGTTTTCGCGCGGACCGGTGTTGAAATGGAAGCGCTCACTGCGGTTACTGTCGGAGCCCTGACGGTGTACGACATGTGCAAGGCCGCCGACCGCGGTATGACGATCAAGGCGGTCCGGCTTGAAGAGAAGGACGGCGGGAACAGCGGGCACTTCGTCCGCGACCCATCCTGACTCTATGTGGCACAGGCTTTCCAGCCTGTGTGCCCATGTTGACGGTCGGCATCACGGGCGTATGCTTTCCGGGTTGCGGCACGCACCGGAAATGCGGGAGGGCCGCGCGATGGGGACCGCAATGGCAACTGTTTCGCCCGCTGCTTCCGGCGGAGCCGATCCCACACACCGCGCCGCCGCGAAGAACGCACTCGCGTTCTCGCCGGTCGCGGCCGACATCGCCGAAGCCGAGCGCATCTTCGACCGCACGCTCGCTCCGCACAAAGGCCCGTTCGGGCCGCTCATCGACCACCTTCGGCACTATCGCGGGAAGCGACTGCGGCCGGCGCTCGTGCTGCTCGTCGCGAAAGCTTGCGGAAAAGTGGTGCCGGCGCACCACACGCTCGCCGCCGCCGTGGAGATGATCCACACGGCCACGCTCGTTCACGACGACGTGCTGGACGAAGCCGACATGCGGCGGCACGTCCCCACGTTCAACGCGAAGTGGGGCAACAAGGTCAGCATCCTGTTGGGCGACATGCTGTTCACGCACGCCTTCCACCTGACCAGCACCGTGGACGTTCGCGCGTGTCAGATCGCGGGCGACGCGACCAACCGCGTGTGTGCCGGCGAGTTGCGTCAGGTGACCGAACGCGGCAACCTCGAACTGACCGAAGCCGACTACTTCGAGATCATCGACGGCAAGACCGCGGCGCTGACCGAGTGTTGCGGAAGACTCGGCGCGCTGCACGCGGGCGCGTCGGAAGCCGTCGCGGACAGCCTCGCGAACTTCGGCCGCAACCTGGGGCTTGCCTTTCAAATCGCGGACGACGTACTCGACTTGGTGGGCACCGAGGACGCGGCCGGCAAGACGCTCGGCACCGACCTCGAACAGCAGAAGCTGACGCTGCCGGTGATCCACTGCCTGCACCGCTTGCCCGCGACCGAAGCGGCCAAGCTCAAGGACGCGATCCATGCCGGCGCGGAGGGGTTGGGTCTTCGCGTGCTGCACGCGCTGGAGAAGACGCAATCGGTGGCATACGCGAAGCGCCGCGCCGAGGAGTTCGCGAAGGCCGCGAAGCACGAACTGGAGTGCCTGCCGCGGAGCGAGTGCCGCACGATTCTGGAAGCCGTCGCGGAGTGGAGCGTGCGCCGGGAGAAATAGAGCGCGGCGGAAAGGAATACCGGTGAAGGGTATTGCGTCTGGGACACTGGTCATGTAGCTTACGTTGTTAGTCTGATCGGCATGCATGTGAGGCCGACTGGCATCGGTGGCCTGAACGCATAATGTCGAACAAGTCCGTCCCAACGTAGGCCGCAAAGGCCTGAAGGAATGCCCATGTTGAAGCTCCTGACGTTCGTTGCTGCCGTCGTGGTTCTCACTCTCGCGTCGGGTCTCGCGCTGGCCGATGTGAAGGTTACGAATAAGTCGTCCAGCACCATCAGCGTGCAGATCGGCTCCGGTTCCAAGACGGAGATCAAGGACGGTGAGAAGGTGATTTTCAATACGACCGGGGGTGAGGTCAAAGTCACCGTGTTCTCGGGTGGCTTCGAGAAGACATCCACCAAGGTGAAGAGCGACGCGAAGGTCATCGTGACCAATAAGAACGGCGTTTGGTCGATCACTGCGGAATGATCGCAATTCGCTAAAACACTTCACATGAACCCCGACGACCTCGACCGCTTTCTCACGCAATCGCTCGCCGACCGCAAGCTCTCCGGCGGCGAGAAATCCGCACTCGCCGACTGGCTCGCGAAGAACGTCACCACCGACCAGCACCGCGGACTGGCCCGGCATGTCGCGTTTGAGGTTGCGCGCAAGGCGATTGCCGATCCCGCGAGCGCCGAAGTGGTCGAGTGGCTCGAAGACGTGATGAAGGTTCTCGCGCCGCTTACGCCTCCGGTCGCTGACGCTCCCGGCTCGCCTGGGAACGATGAGGTGTTCTTCGCGCCCGGCGAGCGCTGCCTTCAGCAGATCGTGCATCGCTTCAGCCAGTGCCGACATTCCGCCGACGTGTGCGTGTTCACCATCACCGACGACCGCATTGCACGCGCCATTCTCGACGCGCAACGGCGGAAGGTGGTCGTGCGCATCATCACCGACAACGAGAAGCAACACGACGCAGGCTCGGACATCCAGAAGTTTCGCGAAGCCGGCATTCTCGTGAAGACGGACGACATGCACGGTTCGTCCGAAACCGGACAGAACGGCCACATGCACCACAAGTTCGCGATCTTCGACGGCGTGCGGCTCCTCAACGGCAGCTACAACTGGACTCGCGGCGCGGCCGACCTGAACTTCGAGAACGTCGTCGATACCGCCGACGCGGGACTGGTCGCGGCGTTCGTTGCCGAATTCGAGCGGTTGTGGAATCAGTTCTGAGTCGGTACGCTCTGGGTAGGTGCCGCTTGCCGAGCGGCACGGGATAACCCATCGGTGGGCAACACGGACACGCCCAAACCGACCCGACTTGCGAAGCCGTGCCGCTCGGCAAGCGGCACCTACCCCGCCAGACGCAGTCTCTTCCCGGAGCCGCAATGACCCGCCTGTTCGCACTTCTCTCCGCTCTCGCACTCGGCGTCGCGTTCACACCGGCCGCGCAACCGGCCAAAGAAGTCGGCGAGTACGTCAACAAGGGCAACCGCGCCGACAGCGCGCGGGCCACGCTCGCGTCGCACAAGCTGCCCAACCTCGAAGGCAAGTGGTACTCCGCCGGGCCGTTCGACAACACCGATAAGGCCGGGTTCGACTTCGCGTACCCGCCCGAAAAGAAGGTCGATCTGAAGGCCACCTACGTCGGCAAGGGCGACGCGAAGGTGACCTGGAAAGAGTTCGGCGCCTTCACGCCGGGCAAGATCGTTGACCTGCAAAAGCTCTTCCCGGCCTTCCGCACGAACGCGGTCGTGTACCTCTACCACACGTTCGATTCGCCCCGCGCGTTCAAGCTCCCCATCTCGCTTGGCAGCGACGACCACCTCAGCGTGTTCGTCAACGGCAAGCGGGTGCTGCACGAAGAACACGTTCGCCCAGCGGCGCCCGATCAAGACTTGGCCTACGCCGACGTGAAGGAAGGCACGAACGAACTGCTCATCAAGGTTTGCCAGGAAGCCGGCGAGTGGGCCGTGTATGTGAACCCTGGGCTGCCGGACATCGTGCCCGAAACGATCCGCAAGCGGCTCGATCGCGACTTCCCGCCGAAGGCGTCCGTCGAGTCCACGAACGTCGCCGCGAAGAACGAAGAGGGTTCGTACAAGCTCACCACCATCCCGACCGCGGCTGACTGTGTGCTGGAAGTTGGTGGCCTCGCGTTTCGGCCCGATGGCAAGTTGCTCGCCTGCACGCGTCGCGGCGAGGTGTGGCTTATCGACAACCCGACCGCGGCCAACGTCGCCGACATCAAGATGACGAAGTTCGCGACCGGCTTGCACGAAGCACTTGGCCTCTATGTCGAATCGAACAACGTCGTGTACGTCGTGCAGCGCCCCGAGTTGACGAAACTCACTGACAGTAGCGGCAACGGCAAGGCCGACGAGTTCACGACAGTGTGCGACAAGTGGGGCGTGTCCGGCGACTACCACGAGTTCGCGTTCGGCCCGGCACGCGACAAGCAAGGCAACTTCTACGTCACGCTCAACGTCGGCTTCGGCGGCGGGCACCAGGCGAAAGCCCCGTGGCGCGGCTGGTGCGTGAAGGTGTCGCCCGATGGCAAGATGGAACCGTTCGCCTACGGGTTGCGTTCCCCGAACGGCATCAACTTCGCGCCCGACGGCGAGCTGTTCTACTGCGACAACCAGGGCGAATGGGTGGTGACGAACAAGATGCATCACCTGAAGCAGGGGAAGTTCTACGGCCACCAGGCCGGACTGCGGTGGGTGAAGGACTCTCCCTTTGCCGGGAAGGTCGCGGAGAAGGTCGCGAGCGGCATGTGGTACGACGGCACGCAGCCGTCGCAGAAGAAGTGGAACGACCTGGGCCGCACGCTGAGTTGGGTGAAGCCGGCACCGGTGTACCCGGACATGGACCCGCCGTGCATCTGGTTCCCCTACGGGCGCATGGGGAAGTCGGTCAGTGAACCGATCTGGGACACGACCGGCGGCAAGTTCGGGCCGTTCGCGGGCCAGTGCTTCGTGGGGGATCAGACGAATTCGGTGGTGATGCGCGTCGCGCTGGAGCAGGTGAACGGCGTGTACCAGGGCGCGTGCTTCCCGTTCCGCAGCGGGTTGCAGTGCGGGGTGAACCGGCTCGCCTTCGCGCCGGACGGCAGCCTGTTCGCGGGTCAGACGAACCGCGGTTGGGGTTCGCTCGGCGGCAAGCCCTACGGCTTGCAGCGGCTCGCGTACACCGGCATCGAGCCGTTCGACGTTCACCACATCAGCCTGACGAAGGACGGCTTCGCGCTGACGTTCACGAAGCCGCTGGACCCGGACTCACTGGGCAAGAAGCCGCTGTCGGTGAGTTCCTACACCTACCAGTACCTGAGCAACTACGGCGGCCCGGAGATCGACACGCGCGCGGAAACGGTGGGCGCGGCGGAGCTGTCGAAGGACGGCAAGACGCTGACGGTGCCGGTGTCCGGGCTGAAGAAGGGCCGCGTGTACGAGTTCCGCCTCGCCGGTCCGAAGGCGAAAGACGGCGCCGCCCTGCTGCACCCGGAGGCGTACTACACGCTCAACGAGTTGGTGAAGTGAAAAGAGGAAGCAGGCTCACGCAAAGACGCCAAGACGCAAAGAAGACGAAGGAAGAGCGGAGCAAGATCAGTTCTTAAAGAACTCCTGCCTGCTGTCCCTCGTCTTCTTTGCGTCTTGGCGTCTTTGCGTGAGCCTGCTTCCTCTTCTGCCTTTTGCTTTCTCGGCTAAATTAGCGCCATGAACTCGATCAACCCGTTCGACCTCGCGTTCACCGACCCGGCGCACCCGTTCCACGTTCACCACATGGAAGCCGCGCTCGAAGAGGCCGCAGTTGCGGCCACCGAGGACGAGGTGCCGGTCGGGGCGGTGGTCGTTCACCCGGAGCGCGGCGTCATCGGGCAGGCGCACAATATGCGCGAGCGGCTCAACGACCCGACCGCGCACGCCGAGATGATCGCCCTTACCCAAGCCGCGAACGCGCTCCAGACGTGGCGCCTCGAGAAGTGCATCCTGTACGCCACGCTCGAGCCGTGCCCGATGTGCGCCGGCGGGCTGGTGAACGCCCGCGTGCCGATGGTCGTGTACGGCTGCACCGACCCGAAGGCCGGGGCGTGCGGCACGCTCTTCCAGATCGCGAGCGACCCGCGACTGAACCACCGCGCGCAAGTCGTCGGCGGCGTTCTGGCCGACCGCTGCGCCGCGATCCTCACCGACTTCTTCCGCCGCAAGCGCGAGCAGGGGAAGAAGTGATTCTCTGGTGGCACAGGCTTCCAGCCTGTGTTGCCTTGAGGTTCGGAGCACAGGCTGGAAGCCTGTGCCACCAAGAGAAGACGTCGCATCCCTACAACCGGCGCCACCGGCGTTCTTTCGCCTACCGTTCGCGCGGATCGGCACTCGCACCCCCCGCCGGTTGCTGGTAGACTACGGGTGAAGTTTTGCGCCCTCCGTCCCGGAGTCGCACCATGTGGTATCGTCTCGCCGCGGTCGTCGGTCTCGTGTTCGCCGTCGCCGGCTTCACCCCGGCCCAGCCGGGTTCCACCTACTCGAAGGCGGTGCCGCCGGACAAGGCGGTGCTCGACCGGCTCAACCTGCGCACCGAGTGGTCCGTCGTCGTGCCGGTCGAGGGCAACCGCGACACGATCACCCAGGTTCAGACGATCGACGACCAGGTGTTCGTGCAGACGCGGGCCGGGTTGCTCGTCGCCCTCGACGCGCTGACCGGGCGGGTCCAGTGGGCCGCGCGGCTGGGCAACGGCTCGGGCGGTAACTCCTACCCGGTCGCGGCGAACGCCAACTTCGTGTTCTGCGCGCACATCACCAAGCTGTACGCGTTCTACCGCTACACCGGGGTGACGGAGTTCGTGACCGACCTCGGCACCCCGCCGACCACCGGGCTGGCGTGCGACGACGTGGCCGTGTTCTGCGTCCTGGGGGTGCGCCCGGGGAGCGCCGGCGCGCACCGCGTCGCGGTGTTCGACATGCCGCGCAAGATCAACGTGGGCGAGGGGGCCAGGGGGCCGGTGGACGCGCTCGCGCAGGGCGCGAAGAAGGGCGCGACCGACCCGGTCGATGACCTGCTCAAGCGGTACTCGCCCGGCACGGGTGTGGGGGGCGGCGACACCTTCGATCCGGTCGTCCGGCCGCAGGTGCTGGCGACCCCCGTCGGCGGCGGGTTCACCGGCTCGAAGACGCCGTCGCTGAGCACCCTGCCGAGCGTCCAGCCGCCGTACTCGCTGGACAACCGGGCGCCGGCCCCGTCGATCAACACGCTCGCGTCGATGCGGCAGCCGTACCGACTGCGGCAGGAGTCGGGCAAGTACATCCAGCAGACGCCGTCGCTGGGCGTCATCCCGCCGTCGGTCGCGGCCTCGCTGCTGTTGAGCGACCTGCGGCCCAAGGGCGTCGAGCCGCCGCTCCGTTGGGAGTACGGTCTCACCAGTCGCATCCTGTACCCGCTCACGCTCACCCCGACTCGCGCCTGGGCGGTTGCCGAGGGGAACGTGGTCGTGGCCCTGAACAAGCGCAGCGAGGCGGGAAAGGTCATCAGTGAGGTAAGGGACCAGTTGACTTCCCCGATCTCGGCCGCGCCGAGTCAGTCCGGGTTGGTCAATTTCGTGCCGCTCGGGAACGGAACCGTGATCGCGGTCGAGGCGGCGAGCGGGAACGTGTCCGGGGGCGCGAGCGTCAAGTGGCGGGCCGATGTCGGTGGGATCAACAACCACACCCCGTTCGTCACGAAGACACACGTCTACGCGGCCGGCGACAACACCGGCGTGGTGTGCCTCCACCGCCTCGACGGGCCGTTCAAAGGCGCCAAGGCGGGCGCGCCGGCCAAGGCGCCCGAGCCGAAGGCCGGTGAACCGGCCCAACCCGACGCGACGCCCCGGGCCCAGGTTCGCGAGTACTACGCCGGCGAGGTCGTCTGGCGGTCGGACGACAGCGCCGACCGGATCATCGGCGCGAACGAGGAGTTCGTGTACGTCCGCGACCGCCAGGGCCGGTTCCTGGTCTACGACGCGAAGCGGGCGACGGACGCGGGGCGCAAGAAGTCCGGGCCGCTCGGCTCGGCCAACTTCAGCGAGTTCAACCTGCACGTCGTGAACACCGCGAGCGACCGCGTCTACCTGGCCGCCGACAACGGGCTGATCGTGTGCCTGCGCGACGCTGGCCCGAAGTACGCCAAGCCGATGGTCGTGTGGCCGCCGCCGGAGGTGAACCCCCCGAAACTCTTGAGTGCGGTCCCGAAGGACGGACTGCCCATCGACCCGAAGAAAGACCCGGACCCGAAGAAAGACCCGGACCCGAAGAAGGAGCCGGAGAAGAAGCCGTAGGCGCTTCGCGTCCCGACGGCGCAAACACCCGCTCCCTGACGGTCGCGGTTCACCGAACGTGGGTGAACCGCGACCGTCAGGGAGCGGGT
>CANLGS010000143.1 GCA_947490035.1 Gemmataceae bacterium | reverse complement strand
GCTGGGTAAACTCCAGGACGGACCGGCCACCCCGACGGGACGCAAGAGGCTGCGACGCCTGTCGCGCGCCGCGCACCCGGTCGAGTATCGAGTGCGAGCATAAAATACGGCAGGAACCCACGGAACACACGCCGAGCGCAACTTCAAAACTGGCGCTTCCGGCTAACGCGACCCAGCATAGCCCGGTTCTGTCCAGTAGTCCTTGCGCTTCCGGCTCGTCACGAACGCCTCAATACCTGGCCTGCCCCAGACCCAGCGCGTCGAGCAACATGCCCTTCACCCGCGTCATGGGAACGCTCGCGGCGGGCATCGGGCCGTGGCCGATCAGGATGGGGCGGTCGAGCGGGTCGGCCGCCGCGAGGCCGTGGCTGCCGCGAACGATGCTCGCGTCCAGCGGCACCACGTCGAACGTCGTGCGGAACCCGAGCTTTTTCTGTGCCAGCCGGCGCGCGACGCGAAGTTTGGGGAAGCGCAACTTGGGATCGAAGAACAGTTCGCACGGGTCGAAGCCCGGCTTCGCGTGGATCGCGACCGCGCGGGCGTAATCCGGCGCGAGCGCGTCGTCGAGCCAGAACGGGTACGCGAACCACGCGTCCGGTTCGGACAGCAGCACGAGTTCGCCGCTGCGGTCGTGGTTCAGGTGAATCTCGGCGCGCTCTTCGCCCGCGTAAAGTTTCGCCACGCCCGGCACGGCCGCGAGTACCGCGCGCACGTGCGCCACGTCTTCCGAGGCGCGGACGTAGACGTGCGCGAGTTGGTGATCGACCACCGCGAACGCGCGCGAGCCGTACAGGTCGAGTTGTTCGCCGAACGGCCCGCCGCGCACCTCCAACAACCCCGCTTCGCGCAGCGCGCGGTTCAGGTACACCGGGCGAGTCACGTCGCAGTGGCCGTACTCGCTCACCACCCACACCTGCGCCCCGACTGATTGCGCCGCGACCAGGATGGACGCGCACGCGTCATCGAGTTCCTTCACGCACTTGGGCACGTCGCACCCCTTCGGCCCGAACCGCTGCGGGTCGTAGTCGAGGTGCGGCAGGTACACGAGCGTCAGGTCGGGCCGCTCGAACGTCACCACGTGGGCCGCGGCGTTCGCGATCCACTGCGTGCATTTCGCGCCGGCCATCGGCCCCCAGAACGCCGGGAACGGGAACGGCCCGAACGACTTCTCCAACCCTTCGGCCAACCCCGGCGGCGTGCCGCTGACGCCGAACGCCTTATCGCCGTTCACCGCGTAGTGCGGCTTGGGCGTCACCGAAATGTCCACCGCGGCGCCCTGATTGAACCACCAGAACAGCTTCGCGCTCTTGAACTCCTTGCCGCGCTCTTTCGCGCGAACGCGGGCCGTCTCGTAGATCGGTTCCGCTTGAATGAGCCGGTTGCACTGTTGCCAGAACCGGACCTCGTTGGTGCTGTGGTGCAGCCACGCGTTGGCGACGACGCCGTGCTTGTTCGGCAGTTCGCCCGTGAGGAGCGTGGCCTGCGCGGTGCAGGTGACCGCCGGCAGCACCTCCGGCATGTCGGTATACCAGCCGGTCGCGGCGAGCGCCTGAAGACGCGGAGCGTGTTCGAGCAGTCGGGGCGTGAGGCCGACCGCGTTAATCAGTACGATGGGTTGCAACGTAGTAGCTGTTGGCTGTTGGCTGTTGGCTGTTGGCTGTTGGCTGTTGGCTGTTGGCTGTTAGCGAAGACAGTCTGGGTTGGCATACTACAGACAGGCAATTGTGGCTTGGCTAATGGCTAACGGCCAACAGCCAACCGCTCAGGAGAAGGACATGCAGACGCGACGGCTCGGTAACTCGGACCTGAATATCACCACGATCGGCTTCGGCGCGTGGGCCATCGGCGGCGGCGGGTGGGCGTTCGGCTGGGGCGCACAAGACGACGCGGAAAGCGTCGCGACGATCCGCGAGGCGCTCGACCTGGGCATCAACTGGATCGATACCGCCGCGGTGTACGGCCTCGGTCACTCGGAAGAGGTGGTCGCGAAGGCGCTGGACGGCGTCGCGAAACGGCCCCTCGTGTTCACGAAGTGCGCCCGCGTGTGGGACGAGAACCGGCAGATCGGCAAGCGACTGAAGGCCGCGAGCATCCGCGCCGAGTGCGAAGCCAGTCTCAAGCGGCTCAAGATCGACGTGATCGACCTCTATCAGGTTCACTGGCCGGAACCGGCGGAGGACATCGACGAGGGCTGGCAGACGATGGTGAAACTCAAGGAGGAAGGGAAGATTCGCTGGGCGGGCGTATCGAACTTCAGCGCGGAACACATGGCGCAGGTGTCGAAGTTCGGGCCGATCACGTCGCTGCAACCGCCGTACTCGATGGTCCGGCCGGAAGTGGAGGAAAGCATCCTTCCGTATTGCCTCGCGAACAACGTCGGGGTGATCGCGTACTCGCCGATGGCGAGCGGGCTACTCACCGGTGCGATGACCCGCGCGCGCATCGCGGCGATGTCCGCGGACGACTGGCGGAAGGAGAAGAACCGCCTCTATCAGGAGCCGCAGTTGACGCGCAACTTGAACCTCGTGGAGTTGCTCAAGAGCATCGGCACACCGCACGGGCGCACGCCCGGCGAAGTGGCAATCGCGTGGGTGCTGCGACAACCCGCTGTCACGGCCGCGATTGTCGGCGCCCGCAGGCCGGGCCAGTTAAAGGAACTGCTCGGCGCCGCCGACTGGCGGTTGACGCCGGCGGAAGCGGATGCGATAGATGGATTCCTGAAAGCGAACCCGGCGTGAAGTAGGCCCGCCGTGCCGAGGCGGGCGGCTTCGCAATTTCAGACGCGATACGAACATCCCCGAGTGGTTCGAGTTGGGCAGCCGTGCCGCTCGGCAAGCGGCACCTACGAACCGCAGGAGGCAACCCATGACCGTCGTGACGATCGCGGAGGCGCGCGAGCAACTGCCCGAACTGCTCCGGCGCGTGGCCGCCGGCGAGCAGATCGTGATCGCGGACGGCGGCGCGTGGCTCGCGGCGCTGGCCGCGCCGCCCCCGCCCCCGCCGACCGCGGAGGAGATCGCCGCGTCCCAAGCCCGCATTCGGGAACACGTACAGAAAATGCTGGCGCAACACGGCGAGCCACTGATCGACCGCGAAACCTATCAACGTTTGATGGACGAACAACGGCGGTAGCTCATGCCCCCATTGGCCCCGTGGCGGCCGGTCGCTTACCAGCCGCCTCAGCTCGTGCTGCACATCTCACTTCCGTTGGAGTGGGACGCCATCATTCCGCGCACCCAGTACGCGACCGATCTCGCGTTCCAGATGCCCAATCTGGTATCCGCCGTTCCGACGTTGTGGTCTCGGCACCTCGCCGATGTTGTGCTTCTCTTGGAACGTGCCGGGCGAGTGACGCGCCGGGTGGCCGACACGTGCTTCGCAAACCTCTACCCGTATCAAGTCGTGATCGACCCGGAGACACCGGCTATCGCGTGGACCGACATTCTCGCTCTTGCGCGCCTGCACTCGCTCAGCATCGACGACGCGGCGTATCTCGAACTCGCCCTGCGGCTGAACCTTCCACTGGCGACGACCGACGCGGCTCTCACCCGCGCCGCGAACGCGGCCGGCGTTTCGATCTTCGTTCCGTGAGCAACCGCCTGTTGACGCCGGACGAAGTGAATGCGATAGATGGATTCCTGAAAGCGAACCCGGCGTAACCGCAGGAGGCAACCCATGACTGCCGTCACACTGGCCGACGCCTGTCTCCGCTTGCCCGAACTCATCGGGCTGGTGGCGAAGGGCGAACACGTCGTGATTATGCAGAACGGCGTGGTGCTCGCCGGGCTGACGCCACCGCCGTTCCAAATTCCGACGCCGGAAGAGGAAGCCACGCGCCGGCGCGCGGCTCAGGACGCGGTGGACGGACTGAGGGAGGAAATCCGGCGGTGGCACGAGGAGGAAGGGCTGCCGTACCCGTCGCCGGAAGTGCCCGCACAACCGGAGATGCCCGCCGCATGATCTTCCCGACTTTTTTCCCCTCGAACGCGAGCCCGCCGTCCTTCGTGTTGGACGCTTCGGTCACCGTCGCTTGGGCAGTCGCCTCCGCTTCAACCATCTACTCCGTGCAGGTTCAACACAAATTGCTTTCAAGCGTCGTGGTCGCACCTGCGTTGTGGTCAATTGACGTGGGCGAGCGACTACGTACCACCGTCCGACACAAGAAGACGCCGCAGACGGCGTGCGACCTACTATTCGGTCTGCTCGCCGTCGTTCAGATTTACGTCGATGACGAGGGTCCGTTTCGCGTGTGGCCGGCGATGCTGGACCTCGCCCGCGCTCATGCGCTCTCCGTTCGCGAAGCGGCCTACCTCGAACTCGCTCTGCGAACCAACCTCCCGCTGGCTACAACGGACGCCACTCTCACCCGCGCCGCGAACGCGGCCAGTATTCCGATCTTCACTCCATGACCTCACTCCTCAGGTGCCCTCATGCCGCGATGGTTAATCCCCGCTGTGTTCGCGCTGACGCTGTTCGCGCCAACGCCGCTGTTCGCGCAACCGGTGCCCGCGACACCGCCGAAGCCGCTCGCCGGCGCGGAACTCAAAGACTACATCCGCGCGAACTACACCAAGTACGAGTACCAGATTCCGATGCGCGACGGCGTGAAGCTGTTTACAAGCGTGTACGTCCCGAAAGACGACGCGCAGACGTACCCGATGATGCTGATTCGCACGCCGTACAGCGTCGCGCCTTACGGTGCCGACAAGTACCCGGACGCGCTGCGGCCGAGCGCGCAGTTCGTGAAGAGCGGCTACATCTTCGTGAACCAGGACGTTCGCGGGCGGTGGATGTCCGAGGGCGAGTTCGTGAACGTGCGCCCGCACAACCCCGCGAAGAAAGCAAAAGAGATCGACGAATCGAGTGACACCTACGACACCGTCGAATGGCTCACGAAGAGCGTGAAGGGTCACAACGGGAAGGTCGGGATCACCGGTATCTCGTATCCGGGGTTCTATACCGTCGCGGGGATGATCGACGCGCACCCCGCGGTGAAAGCCGTGTCGCCGCAGGCGCCGGTGACGGAATGGTTCATCGGCGACGACTTCCACCACAACGGCTGTCTGTTCCTGCCGCACTGCTTCAACTTCATGTACGGGTTCGGCAAGAACCGCCCGGAGCCGACCAAGAAGTTCGGCCGCGTCGGGTTCGAGCACGACACGCCCGACGGCTACAAGTTCTTCCTCGACATGGGGCCGCTCAAGAACGCCGATGCGAAATACTACAAGGGCGAGATCGCGTTCTGGAAAGAGATGATGGAACACGGTAACTACGACGACTTCTGGAAGTCGCGCAACATCCGCGCGCACGTCAAGAACATTAAACCCGCCGTCCTCACCGTGGGCGGGTGGTTCGACGCGGAGAACCTGTTCGGCGCGCTGGAAGTCTACAAGCACGCGGAGGCCAACACGCCGCCGAAGAACAACCACCTCGTGATGGGTCCGTGGGACCACGGCGGCTGGAGCCGGCCGGACGGCGACCGCCACGGCGACATCCGCTTCAACGCGAAGACGGCCGACTTCTTCCGCGATAAGATCGAGTTCCCGTTCTTCGAGGACCATCTGAAGGGCAACGGCACCGACGCGCGGCCGAAGGCGTGGGTGTTCGAGACCGGCACGAACGTGTGGCGCAAGCACGACGCGTGGCCGCCGAAGGAGGCGAAGAAGACCGCGTTCTACATCCACAGCTACGGCAAACTCGGCGACGTTCCGAACGCGACCATTCCTGCGGAACTCAATGGCGACGGGAGTTCCGACTCGTTCGTTTCCGACCCCGCGAAGCCGGTGCCGTTCATCAACAAGACGGACATCGGCATGGTGAAGGAATACATGACCGCCGACCAGCGGTTCGCGTCCACGCGCCCGGACGTTCTCGTCTATCAGGGCGGCGTATTGAAAGAAGACCTCACGCTCGCGGGTCCGATTGAAGTGGAGCTATATGTTTCCACAACCGGCACCGACGCGGACTGGGTGGTGAAGGTGATCGACGTATACCCCGACGACTTCCCGGACGCGGAGCCGAACCCGACCGGCGTGAAGATGGGCGGCTATCAGCAGCTCGTTCGCGGCGAGCCGTTCCGCGGCAAGTTCCGCAACAGCTTCGAGAAGCCCGAACCGTTCAAGCCGGGCGAAGTCACGAAGGTGAAGTTCGTGATGCCGGACGTATATCACACGCTGCGCCCCGGTCACCGGTTGATGATTCAGGTGCAATCGACGTGGTTCCCGCTGGTGGACCGCAACCCGCAGACGTTCTGCGACATCTACAAGGCCGACGCGAGCGACTTCAAGAAGCAAACGCACAAGGTCTACCGCGACGCGGAACACCCGTCGAAGATCACCGTGGGCGTGTTAAAGTGATGGTCGATCTAACGACCGACCATCAACCGCGGGTGGCGCCGAAGGAGTCGAACTGCGCGACTCCGCCGGGCTGCTGGTCGCGACCACGCTCACCGCGAACTACCGGTTCGACGGCCTCGCACCGGGTTTGTACTCGGTCGCGTTAGTGCCGGACAAGCCGCCAATTCCGCGCGGCGCGAATGTATACTTGCGTCCACTGATCGGCAGTTTCCGACCCAGAAGGCCAACACCAAAAGTGGCAGTCTGGGTATCTGACCCCCTCTAACTACCCGAAAGCGCCGCAGGCCGGTCACTGCGGGATGCGGCCGAGTTTCCGCTTCACCTCGTCCAAACGGCCGTCGCGCTTCACGCGCGCCGACTGCCGCGCGTCCGACTCGTACAACTCCTTCGCCTTCTCCCACGCGACCTTCGCCTTCGGCTTGTCGTTCAGACGGAACAGCACGTCGCCGTAGTGGTCCCACACCGTCGCGTCCGTCGCCCCGGCGTGCTGCGCCAGCGCCTTCTCCAACTCCGCTTTCGCGCCTTCCAACTTGCCCTGACGGAAGAGCACCCAACCGAGGCTGTCGCGGTACGCGGCGTTGTCGGACTCCGCGCTGCCGGCCTTCCGCCGCTCAATGCGGTCCAGAAAGAGCGCGTGCCGGATCAGCCGCTCGGCTTCGTCGAGGTTGCGTCCCTGCTCGGCGAGGTGGTAGCCCAGGTCGTTGCACGCGCCGGCGTCGTCGGCGTCGTCGTCCAGGATCGCGCGCAAGAGGCTCTCGGACTCCGCGGACTTCTTCGCGCCCCAGTACGCCCCGGCCTGCGCGTACCGCACCTTCGGCCGGTCGGTCGGCGTGTCGAACTCGTCCAGCAACTTCTTGCCGTACTCGATGGCGTCGTCCCACTTGCCGAGGACGCACAGCACGCGATGCTTCCCCAGCCGCACCGCGAGCCGTCCGGTGTCGGGCGATTGCAGGATGCACCGGTCGGCGGTGGCGATGGCGTCGTCCGCCTTGCCCTGTTCGGCGAGCGCGCGGGCGAGGTGGAAGTAGAAGAACGGCTGGACGGATTGCGGGTCCATCGCGTCGCGGCACGCTTGCGCGACCTCGGCCGGTTTCTTGGCGTACCACAGCACGTTGATGAGGGACGAGTACGCTTCCCCGCGTGCGTCCGAGTCCTTCGGGGCGGCGCTCGCGGCCCGCCGGAACTCGACTTCGGCGAGGTCGAGTTTGTCGTGCCGGACCGCGAGCGCGCCGAGGAAGTAGTAGGTGCCGTGGCTGCGCTTGGTGCCGGCGCGCAGGTCTTCGCCGGCCGCGAGCAGCATCGCCTCGACGCCCTTCGGGTCGTCGCGCAGCGCGTCCGCGATGGCCCGCGCCTTGTCCGCCGCGAAGGTCTTCTTCGCTGCCGCCGCGGGCGTATCGGCCTTGTCCTTCTTCTGGTCGTCGAGGGTCGCGAACGAGCGGTCGAGGTCGGCGATGATCTCCTTCGCGCGGCCCGTGTCGAGGTGCGACCGCACCACGACCGCGATCACCTTCGGGTCGGCCGTGACGGTGGTGAGCGCGCCGAAC
Organism: Gemmataceae bacterium; assembly: GCA_947490035.1. Taxonomy (GTDB): domain Bacteria; phylum Planctomycetota; class Planctomycetia; order Gemmatales; family Gemmataceae; genus Gemmata. The sequence continues at coordinate 152 of CANLGS010000143.1, read as the reverse complement.
AGCTTGTCCGCGTCGGCGCGGGTGGCGGGGTCGGCGGCCATCTCCGCGGCCAGCACCGCCGCGAGCGGGCGGTTCAGCTTGTCGCGCTCCGCGTACCGCCGCAGCGTGGGCACGACTTCGTCGGCGCCGTCGGCGGCGCGGAGCAACTTCGC
>CANLGS010000142.1 GCA_947490035.1 Gemmataceae bacterium | reverse complement strand
GTTCGCGAAGCATCTTTCGGCGGAGGCGGCGAGTCTGCGAGTCTGAACGGTTTGCTCACCCGTTCTCGCCCCCACCGGGGCAGCCTTCGATCGCATCGACCAGCGCGTCGCACCCGGCCGTGACGCCAGCCACGTCGCGGGCCTTGAACGCGGCAACGATCCGTCGCACGAGCGGCTTGAACCAGCGGTCGGTGCCCTCCAGTCCGCGTGCCTTCATGAGGCTCTCGACGCGCGCCAGGTACGCGGTCGCGGCCGCGCCACGACCCGGACGGCCCTGATGGTACGGGTCCGGTAGGCGAGGTCATTCGTTTGCCTCCATACAAACGGGCCTCATTACCGAGGCGGTTCGGATGATCTGGTGCTACCGGAAGAGCGTGTCCGAGCGGTGGGGTGATTCGCGTACCCGACCCCCATAAAATCAAAAGTCCGTCGCTCCCACCCTGTTGCTTACGCACTCAGAATATCCATGCCCACCAAAACTCAGAAGGCCGAAGCCGCGTGGCTCGCCGCGTTCGGCGAGCCGACCCGACTCGCGATCATCCGGCACCTCGCCACCGAGGAAAAGACGGTGACCCAACTGGCCGTGGCCTGCAACGTGGAGATGGTGAATGCGTCCCACCACTTGAGCGTCTTGAGGGACAGTGGCCTGGTCACGGCCGAACGGGACGGTCGGTTCATGCGGTACACGCTGGTCGGCGCGCGGGTGAGCGGAACCACGCTGACGCTGACCCACTCGTCCGGTGTGAAGGTCGTGATCCCGCTGGGCTGAACGCGACGCGCCACGCCCCGCTCACGTCTTCCTGCGAACCACCTTCTTGGTCTTCGCCTTGACCGTCTTCGACGGTTCGGCCGGCACTGGTTCAGTCGGTCGTGCCCGCACGGGCCGCTCGCACTCGCCGAACTCGGCCGCGTGGCCGCCCCGCTCGGTGAGCGCGTAAGTGGCCTCGAACGGCGCGTCCGCCGCCCCCGTCGCGCGGGCCAACAGCCCCTCTTCGACCAACTCCGTCAGGAACGTGCCGTCTTTGGTGCGGCGGTTCGGGACGAGCCGCAACGCGCGGCCGGTCGGCGGCTTCTTGCTCCGCTTCACGGTCCGCAACACCTGCCAGGTGAAATGGGAGACGGGGAACACGGGCATCAGGGACGCTCCGGCGGGGTGACAAAGAAAGCGAGCGCGAGTACGCGGCATTGAACCACGCGGGACGCGACGGATCAAGGGTGCCGCGACGCGCTTTGATGTGCTTCGCGTCAACTCTTCCCGTGCCGGGCCGCCCGCCACGCCGCCCAGTCCTTCTCGGTTGCCTCGGCCATCGCCCGTGCAGCCGCCTCCAGCCACCCGCCCTTCCGCCCGGCCAGGTCCTTCAGCACTTCACCCCCCGCCCCCGGCGTGCCCAGATGGACATTCGCAGTCTCCGCGCCCATCGCGTTCAACACCCGGCCGGCGTCGGCCTTACCCAGACTGTCGAGTTCGATCCGCGAACAGTGCGGCGCGAGCCGCCGGACCACCCACGCGCCCTCAGTTCGGTAGAACGGGTCCGGGGCGCGAACCGCACCGCCGACCGCCTCGTTCATCTGCGATTCGCCGGCGTCCGTGGACCCCGCCGCCCACGCGGTAGCCGGCGGCGCAAGAGCCTTTGCCTCGCGGCACACTTGCCCGCCGTTCCACTCCGCCAGCGCGACGAACCGAGGCCGGCCCAGGCTTCCCATCCCGGCCTTCGGGCGGAACCGGAAGGCCGGTGTCAACCCGCTCACCGGCAGGGCACGCACGAGCGCGGCGCGGGCGTCGGCGGGCGGTTCCACGGCCGGATCGTCGAGCAACTTGGTGAGTTTGGTCCAGAAATGAACGGGGTCGCGCGCGGCGACGGTCGCCACCGCCCGCAACTCCGGGTGCCGCTCTTCCAGAACGAACGGCGTGCCGCCGGCCGCCAGCGCGTCGCGGTAGCCGTCCAGGATCGCCCGGCAGGAGTCGGCCGTTTTCACGTCCAGCACACCGGCCTTGCGCGCGAGTCTGGCGCTCGTGGCGAGGCGCACGAGGTCGCTCGTGTACGGCAGGTGATCGGCCTCGTCGAAGTCGTTGACGCCCCAACAGAGCCGCCCGTCGGGGTCGCGCCAGGTGCCGTAGTTCTCGACGTGCAGGTCCCCGATCGCGAGGACGTGCGGGGCGGCGGTCAGGTCCGGGCAGGTGGTCGGCCAGAGCGCGACCCAGCGGTAGTAGGTGCCCCGAAAGAACGGGAACGGATTGGTCGGGTTCGCCATCTGGGTGTGCTTGTGCGCCAGGTCGGGGGCGTGGAGCGGGCAGAAGCGAGCGAGCCAGGCTTCGTAGTTGGAGGTGGCCGCGACGACATCCATTGGTTCCTCAATCGCGTTCGACGTGCGGGACGGGGCCGACGCCCGGCCGGTGCCCCGGATCATACACCAACCCCCACCCCCACGCCCGCTTCCCGATCCCGCAGGAGAATCGCCGTGACCGCCACCGACGCCATGCCCCCCGACCCCGCCCCGGTCCTCGACCTGCTCACCGCGTTCCGCCGCTCGAAGACCATGTTCGCCGGGGTCACCCTCGGCGTGTTCGACGCGCTGACGGCCGGGCCAAAGGCCGCCCCCGCGCTGGCGGCCGAACTGGGCGCGCACCCGGACGCGCTCGCCCGGCTGCTCGACGCCCTGGTCGGCCTCCGCCTGCTCGCCCGCGCCCCGGCCGGGTTCGCCAACACGCCCACCGCGACCGCGTACCTGACTCAATCCAGCCCGCAGCGAATGACCGGATACCTGCGGTTCACCGACGAGATTCTGTGGAAGTTGTGGGGCGACCTGGACGGTGCGGTGCGGGCCGGCGACGCCGGGTGGAAGCGGACGTTCGGGTGGGACGGCCCGGTGTTCGCCAGCATCTTTTCCACCCCGGAATTACAGCGCGAGTTCCTGATGGGGATGAACGGGTTCGGGCTGATTTCCTCGCCGCGCGTCGTCGAGGCGTTCGACCTGTCGCGGTTCCGGCGGCTTGCGGACCTGGGCGGCGCGACCGGGCACTTGGCGGTCGCCGCGTGCCGCCGCTACCCGGCACTCCGGGCCGTCGTCCTCGACCTGCCGCAGGTCGTCCCGCTCGCGCAAGAACTGGTGAGCGCGACCGAGGTGGCCGACCGGGTCGAGGTGACCGCCGGGGATTTCTTCACGGACCCGCTGCCGGACGCCGACCTGTACGCGCTGGGACGCGTGCTGCACGACTGGTCGGAAGACAAGATTCTCACGCTGTTGCGGAAGGTGTGCGACACCTTGCCGGTCGGCGGGGGCGTGCTGGTGGCGGAGAAGTTGATCGCCGACGACCGGACCGGCCCGGACCTGGCGCAGATGCAAGACCTGAACATGCTGCTCGTGACCGAGGGCAAGGAGCGGACGCTGGGCGAGTACGCGGACCTGCTGCGGCGCGCCGGATTCGCGGAGGTGGACGGCCAGACGACGGGCGCGCCGGTGGACGCGGTGCTGGCCGTCAAGCGGTAGCCCGTCGGCGGCCGGTTGTTATCGCTCAGTTTCGCACGGGAAGTGTCCTGTGTATTATACCCGTGCGAAACTGAGCGATAACTACCGGCCAGCGCCTCACGACGCGAACAGCAGCCGGTCCAGCCCCCGCACCAGCCCCGTCACGCCCATCACCTTCCGCGCCGCCAGGAGCGTCCCGTTCACATACGGCGCGGCGCTCTTGCCCACGTCGTGCCGGATCGTCAGCAGCTCGTGGGGCAGACCGAATAGGGCCTCGACCGCCAGCACATACCCCGGCAGCCGACCGCGCCGAGCGCCTCCGCCAGTTCGCGGGCGGTGCCGCTGGGTGCGTCCGCTTGCCCGCGTGACCGCAGTCGATCACCTCGCGCGAGGGCAGGTACTTGGCCGCGATCAAGGCGAAGTGTTTGAGGAGTGCGGCGGTGAGCGAGAAGTTGCCGGCCGCGACCACGCCCGACATGGCGGTGAGCGCGGCCCGCTCGATGTCTTCGCTTAGGGTCCGACGCACGAAACGGTCAGTCATTCTCTCACGTCGCCCGCACCGACAGTTCCACGTCGCCTTCGATCACCCACGACAGCACCAACTTCACCGGCCCGCCGGCCGTCGGCACCACGAACTCTTCGCGCGCCGGGTCGTCCGGCTCGCGCCGCCGCACGAACTCCGGCACCGCGCGCAAACACCCCTCCAGTAGTTCCAACTCCCACGGCAGCGGCGACCGCATCGACAGGCCCCGCCCCTTGTGGAACACCTCCGGGTAGGCGTCGGGCCGGGCGACCGGCCAGTCGTGTGCCGTGGCCGCGTCGAGGTCGGCGGTCGAGATGTCCCACGCCGCGTTGAACGTCACGCTGGTCGCGACCGTCGCGCGGGCGTTGGCCTCGTCGTCGTACCCGTCGCCGGGGCCGGCCCACATCTGCTTCAACACCGCGAGGTCTTCGTACAGGGCCAGCCCGGTCGTCAGACCCGATTGCCCCATGAGGACCGCGTACCACGGGCCGCCCTCGAACCGGTCGCACGCGACCTCGATCGCGCCCTCGGACCCGACCCGCTTCCACGGGGCCTGTCGGAAGAACCCGGCCGCCGCGTCGTAGAACCCGTGCACCCGCTCCGGCGTCATGCCGGGCGTTTCCAGCAGACCCGGCCGGCGCTCGCCGCCGGTGTGTTCGGCCAGCGACGCGAAGACCGCGCCCCACTGATCGAGTTCCGCCGCGACTTCCAACCCGATACCCAGTTCCTCGATGTGCGCCCGCAGGTTCTCCCAGCATTCGCCGCCGCGCACTTGAAGCGTGGTCGGCCGGTGCGGGCGGGCGGACGCGGGTTTGCGCATGGCCTCCGCGAGCGCGTCCCAGACCAGCGCCGGGGTCGGCGGTTCCTCCGACACCTGGGTGGTCAGGACGAGATCGTGGGTGCGGCTCGTCACCAGAACGGCCCACGGGCGGATCGGCTCACCCGCGACCATCATCCAGTTCGGCAGCATGCGAAAATCGCACTGCCACACGTCGTCCGCCTGCGGGAGTTTGGCGAGCAACTTCTTCGCGGCCGCGCCCGGCTCTTTGGATTTGGGAGCGGGCTTGGGCTTGGCGAGAGTCGTTCGCAGCCAGGCGACAGCCCCCGGCGTGGACCGCCATCCGGCCAGGAATCCGCCGACGTATTCGAGCGCCTCGCTCTCGTCGCCGGGGCTGTAGGAGTCGAGTTGTTCGGACGGCGGGAACTTCGTGCCGAGCAGGTACGCGGGGACGTGCCGGTTCGTCTTGATGGCTTGTTTGAGCAACTTGCGGGCATCCGGCGTGTCCCCGTGTTGCCGGAACGCGAGCAGGGCTTTCGTGTAGTCCCAGGCCGCTGACGCTTCGTCCGCGTATCGGTCGAACAGTTGCGCGAGTTCGGCATCGCGGTCGAGGAACAGCAGGAACCCCGCGAGGGTGTACCGCACGCCCTGGTTGTCGTTGGGGTTCAGCCGGAGCATGTCGTGCAAGTGCCGCACGGACGCTTCGCGCTTCGCGCTCGTCCAGAGTGCGTGGGCCAGTCCCAACCGGGCGCGCATGTACGGGCGCGTTTCGAGGACGCCCCAGAAGTGCCCGACGCCGTCGCGGAAAGTGTCGGGACCGATTGCCCGCTCGCCGGCGGCGACCCCGCGTTCGTAGTGCGCGAGTGCCTGTTTGCGGGTCGGGGCGTGTTCGGCCAGGAGGACGTGCGCGTCGGCACAGTCAGCGCAGAGTCGCAGGGCTTCGTGGGCGAGTTCGACGCGGCGCTTTGGGTTCGGTTCATCGAACGCCTCGTCGATGAGGTTCTGGGCGCGGGCGAGCGGGGTGTCGGGAGCGGGCGTACCCTGAAGGTCGGCGACGAGTTGCCGCATCACGCCTTCCATCGCGCGGCGGGACGGGAGGCCGGCGGGTGGCGGTGGCCCGCGACGTTTGGACTTTGGGGCGTCCGGTTTCGGCTTCTTCTTTGCCATCGGATGGGTTCTCCGCGAAGGGACACATGGGTCCGTCGCGGCGCGGGCTACGAAACCTCGTGGCCGCGACACCGGACCGCCGGCACCGTGGGGCGGACGACAACAAATGGCCCGGCAGGGCGTTCGAGCCTTGCGGCCTACCGGACCTGCCGGGCCGGGGTTACCATTCGGCCGAACCGCCCCGTGGCGACCCGACGCGGGACGACCACCTGGACTTTGCACCTCGGCGCACTCCGCCGGTCGCCCGGCGGATTCCGGCAAGGCAAGGTACTCGCCGGACGAAAGCCGTTGTTGTTGTTACGGTTCGCCGGCTCGTTGTTGTTACGGTTGGCGGAACGAGCGTTCGACGGTTGATTGTTGAACGAGCCACCACGCAACACACGGCTAAACGGTCGTCGCCCTCTGAAGGTGGATTGTATCGAACAGCCGCTTTCGTAGACGCTCGGTGTTCGCTTGCCGGGCGTGCCCCTCCCAACTCATCAGCCGCTGGTTGACCGCCGCGAACGAAACCCGGCCCGCCGCGTAGTCCGCTTCCATTTCCCGCACCCGGCGGCGGAACCGCCGGACGTTCTCCTTTGGCAGCAGTCGGTGCGTCGGGAACACCCGGTAGCCCAGGAACCGGATGCCGTCCGCGACCGGGAAGATCGCGCACTTCTTCGGGTGCAGCACCAGCCGCAGGCGCACCAGGAACGCCCGAATCTGTTCGCGGACTTCGGCCAGGTGTTGCTTGTCGTCGGAGAAGACCAGGAAGTCATCGACGTACCGGACGTAGCCTTTGACCCCCAGCCGGTCCTTGACGAAGTGGTCGAGCGGGTCCATGTACACGTTGGCGAAGAACTGGCTCGTCTGGTTCCCGATGGGGATGCCCCGCCGCCGCTCGAACGGGGTGAACAGGTCGTCGCCGGGGAAGTAGTTGTTGACCTCTTCCTGCGCGTTGCTGTGGTCGATGATCCGACCGACCAGCCACAGCACGTCCCTGTCCTTGATCTTGCGGGCGATCAGGCCCTTCGCGATCTCGTGGTCCAGCGACGGGAAGAACTTCTGGATGTCGGCCTTCAAGACGTAGCGGTGGCGGCGGGCGAACTCCTGGCACCGCCTCACGGCGGCGTGCGTGCCTTTGCCCGTGCGACAGGCGTAGGAGTCGGCGACGAACGTCTTCTCGTAGATCGGCTCCAGCACGTTCACGAGGGCGTGGTGAACGACGCGATCACGGTACGGGGCCGCGCTGATTTGCCGCTTCTTGGGTTCGTGGATGAAGAAGCTGCGGTAGGCACCTGGCTGGTAGGTCTTGGTGGAAAGCTCGTCGTGCAGTTTCCACAGCGCCCGTTCCTGGTCGAAGTGGAACGCGGCCACGGCGGGGCGGAACCGCTTGCCCCTCCGGGCACCGTCGGCGGCACGCAGCAGCGCCTCGAACGACACCACATCGGGCCACAGGTTGCCGTGCCGCTTCATGCTTTGTTTCCGCTCGTCTTGAGCCAGCCGCCGACCAGCTTGCCGATCTCGTCCAGTCCCTTCGCCGCGAACCCGTAGCTCTCGACCTTGAGGCACTGCAAGTCTTTGGCGAGCCGGATTTGGAACCGCAGGATTTCCAGCACGAGGTTGGCTTGTTCGAGTAATTCTTGGCGGTGCTTGGTGTACTTCGCGCGGATGAGGATTTCCAGCACGTCGTACAGGTTGCGTTCGATGCGTTCGCCCAGAACGAAGCGGTGGTTGCGCGGGAACTTGCTCGTGTGGTTGCACGACCAGAGAATCAGGTCGTAGGTCTTGGTGATGACTGTCAGTTCCACTTGCTCTTTCAGACCACCCATCTCGGAATCCTACGGTGGGCGTTTGAGTATTTCCAATTTTCGACTCCGACCCCCTTCGGGGGTAAGGAGAGGAAATCAAAGAATCAAACAGTAAAGCAGTAATGAAATCAAGGCGTAAAAGTCCTCGCCGGACGAAAGCCGGCGAAGCGGCCAGTGAGCACCCGCACGCCGCCGTCACGGGTGGCGGAACGAGCCACCGACGGTCGACGGTCGAACGAGCCACCACGCAACACACGGAGAACGTCTGGACTTATACCTGTACTAATATCCGCGTCAACGGTTGCTATGTTGTTCGCTGCTTTGGGATATTCCC
>CANLGS010000141.1 GCA_947490035.1 Gemmataceae bacterium | reverse complement strand
AGCGTCGACCCGTCCAAGCGAAAGCAAAACAGTCCGGGGCACACACCTCAGTTCACAAACTCCTCCAACAAGCCAAGCAACAACACAAAGACCACCCTTCAACCCACCAGAGAAAATGAGTCGTGCAAAGCAGTAGAGTAGCCCGCCACTGCGTGGCGGTTCTTCTGACTTGGGTCTTTGCCTTTTGCACTGCCAAGCGAAGACCGCCACGGAGTGGCGGACCACACTCCAGACAGAAGAACCGCCACGGAGTGGCGGGCTACTCTCAACGAAGAGAGCCGCGGACAAGGTCCGCGGCTCTCGTGCTTCTTCACATCTCGTCCGCTTTAGTAGCGGCGGCCGTAGCCGTAGAAGTTGTTATAGCCGCCATACGGGGCCGCGAACGGGCTGGGTTGGTAGAAGGTGTTGTTATACCCATACCCCGTGAAGTTGTTATAGCCGTAGTTGCGGTTGTAGCCGGCCCCGGTATAGTTGTTGTAGCCGGTGGACTGGCCGTAGGTGTTCCCGAACACGTCGCCGTACTGCGTCTGTTGTTTCACGATGCCGTAGGGCGACACGTAGGTGCGGTTCGTCTGGTACGCGCCGTAGTTCGAATAGTTGTTGCCGATCACCAGCCCGCCGTTCGGCGTGACGGTCGCGTACCGCTGCACGTACTGCGCGTCGGCCGTACCCGCGGCGCCGAGACCAATCACGACGGCCAGAGCAGTTGCGATTGCGAAGCGTTTCATGGTGTGCCTCCTATGTTGAAGCCACGCGATCGTGGGGCGACAAGTTATACTTTGCGATTCCCGTACCCTTTCACCGTATTAAACAGAGCGGGCCGCGAAATTGTCTTTCGCGGCCCGTTCGCGTTGCGGAACTCTTACCAGCGCCGGCTGCCGTATCGCGAACTGCCGTAGGGCGAGCCGTACGAGCCGTTGTTGTACGAGCCGTTGTAGTTGCGGTACGGCGTCGCGGGGTAGAAGCTGTTGTTGTACGCCGGGCTGTAGTAGCTGCCGCTGTTGTAGGTCGGAGCGTAGAACGAGCCGTAGGGCACACCGCCGGACGGCACGATCATGCTGGTGCCGCCGAGGGGCGTGTACGAGCCGACGCTGATGACGCCGTCGTAGGTCGGCGGGGCGTACACGCTCGGGCCGTACACGCCGTTGTACGTCCGGGTGCTGTACGACGGCTGAACGTAGACCGCTCCGCCCCGGCGGTACTGGGCGTCGGCGGAACTCGCGGTGCATAACAGCCCGGCGACCACCGCGGCCGTAAGTGCGAACGTCTTCATCTCTTAGTCCTCTGGTGTGACGGCTTCCCGGCTCGCGGGAAAGCGGTTGATAACCCGACGGTCCGCGTCGGGGCGTTTCGGCACACGGACAACCTGCACGGTTTGTACCAACCGCACCGGGCGGGCGATTAATTGCCGGATTCCGGACGGAGGTGGCTTGCGAGCAAACGAATTGCGTCGCGGAGTCGTTCGCGCACTTCGGGCGGGAGTTGTTCGACCGCGGCGGGGTCCGCGAGTACCGCGCACGCGCCTTCCACGATCTGCGCGACGCCGTGCCAAAGGGAATCAGTGGGCAGTGGGCAGTGGGCAGTGGGCAGTAGAGACGAAGGCATTCCCTGCCTCGTCTCTCTTCGCTGTGGCTTCTTGCTCTCTTCTGGCTGCCCACTGCCCACTGCCCACTGCCCACTTTCGGCAGCGACCAAGTCGCGCATCGTGTCGAGGAACCCGCCGGTGCCGATCGCCTCGAACGGGATCTCGTCGGCGTCGCCCGCGAACAGCCCGGCGAACAGCACCTGCTTCGCCTCGACGGTGCGCAGCACCTTCTCCTCGATGGTGCCGCGGGTCACGAAGTTGATGACCCGCACCGGGCGGCTCTGGCCCATGCGGTGAACCCTGGCGATGCGCTGTTCGAGGACCGCGGGGTTCCACGGCAGTTCGAGGTTCACGACGGTGTCAGCGGTCTGAAGGTTCAAGCCGGTGCCGCCGGCGTCGGTGCTGAGGAACACCTTGCACGCGGGGTCGGTCTGGAAGCGCTCCAACACCGCCTTGCGCTCCTTGCCGGGCAACCCGCCGTGCAGCACGACGTACCCGACGCCGAGCTTGTCGAGCACCTTCGCGGCCTCCATCACCATCGTCTCCCACTGCGAGAAGACGACGAGCTTGTGCCCCTCTTTCCCCTCTCCCCTTGCGGGAGAGGGTGGCGAGTCTTCGAGCCGGGTGAGGGGTAGAGTGTTAGCCCTCAGAAGGCGCGACCCCTCACCCGTCGGCGAAGCGCCGCCACCCTCTCCCGCAAGGGGAGAGGGAGGAAGACCGATCAACTCCGGCACCAGTTCCGCGAACTCGTCGAGTTTGGGCGAAACGCGAGTCTGTTTGTCGAAGAGGAACAGGCTGTCGCAGATGGTGCGGAGGTTCACCAGCGACGCGAGGATGCGCTTGCGGTCGAGGTCGGTGAGGTAGCCCTTCTGCAAGAGGCGGGCGAGCGTGACGCGCTGCTCCTCGTAGGGGCCGCGCTGCTCGTCCGCGAGTTCCACGAACACGGTGTTGTCGGTGCGCGCCGGGAGTTGCGTGAGCACCTCGCCGCGCGTGCGGCGCAGGAAGATGGGCGCCAGCTTCTCGCGGATCGTGTCGAGGTTGCGGTAACCTTTCAGGTTGCCGTTCTCGTCGAGGACGCGGTGCTCGTGGAGGAACTCGAACGCCGGGCCGAACCGCCGCTCGTCTACGAACTGCACGATGCTGTAAAGCTCTTCGAGCTTGTTCTCCAGCGGCGTGCCGGTCAGCACCATCGCGTACCGGCTGCGGAGCTTCTTCACTTCCCGGCTGGTCTTCGCTTCCCAGTTCTTGATGCGCTGCGCCTCGTCGAGAACGATCACGTCGGGCTTCCAGGCGTTGATCGCTTCGCGGTCGCGCACGACCTGTTCGTAGTTGACGAGCCGGTAGAAGGTCGGCTCCGCGTACTGGTCGAGCCGCGCCTCCGGGTTGCCGTCGATCACCTGAACGGGTCGCGTCGTGAACTTCTTGATCTCGGTTTCCCACTGGTACTTCACTGACGCCGGCGCGACCACTAAGGCTCGTTGGATGCCGCGTTCGCGGGCGAGCAGTTCCACGGCCGCGAGCGTCTCGATGGTCTTGCCGAGTCCCATGTCGTCGCCGAGGATGCTGCGGCCGCGGCACGCGAGGAACAGCACGCCGCGCATCTGGTAGTCGTACAGCGGGACCGAGAGCAGTTGCAGGTCGAGCGTGCCGGCTTCGAGTTGCTTCACCCATTCTTGCTCGCGCACGGCCATCTCCGCGCGCTCGATCTCGCGATCAACGAACTCCAGCGCGTCGGACACCACGGTGACTTCTTCGGGCACCGCCTCGATGTCGCGGATGAGGTCCGGGTACTTACCGCGACCCGACCACAGCCCCTTCTCGTCGAAGTACGCGAGCGCGAGCTTGGCGAGCTTGTCGGAGTGCCGCGGCGGGAGGTGGACGCCGAGTTGGAGTTGCTCGCCGTAGTGGAGGAAGATTTCCGGCCGCGTGACGGCGGCTTTCTTCTTCTGGAGGTTCGGCGGCAGTTCGTCCTTGAGGTGGTCGAGGATCGCCTCGATGTGCTTGCAGGTGCCGAGCGTGTTGGCCTTGAAGTCGGGGCAGGTGCAGGCGTTGTCGCCGGTGTCGAACCCCTTGACGGAGACGGTGTACTGCCCGCCGGACTCCGGGTTGGTGATCCGGTAATCGGAGAACACGCGGTTCTTGCCCAGGTTCTCGATCTGGAACTTGACCGCCTTCGCGCGCTGCCGCCGGATGTCGATCTGCACTTCGCGGAGCATCCCTGACCCTCACTCGGTTGACTTCCGTTCATCATACCCGACGCGAACGGAAAAGCCCCGGCGACATGCCGGGGCTTTTCGGTGAAGAGCAGACACGGCGCGGGAAGAAGAGTCGCGAAACGAACGGTGATGTTGAGGCTTCCGATTTGCGGGCTGAAGGTTGAATCCTTGAGCCTTGAATGTTGACGTTCGGAGTCCCCATCGATGTTTCCCTTGCGGGAAGTTCTCGCCTTGCGACGCGAGTACCGTTCCGAATCGCTTCCCTCCTAACCGCGCGCCGTGCCTGTACGGGGACAGACAGGCCAGCGGCCTGTCCTACTTGGCTTCGCCGACCGCGACCGTGACCGCGTCCACCGCGACCGGCGTCTGCGCGTTGTACGTGTCCAACTTGTCCTGGAGCGCGTCGATGCGAGATTCCAGCGCGTTCGTCATCGCGTCCACGTCCGCCTTGCGGAACTGCGCGACGTAGGTCACCTGGCCCGCGGCCGGGTACCCTTCAAGCACGGTCCCGTGCTTGGTGTTCAGCGCCGCGACCAGCGTCACCTCGGCCTTCAGTTCGGCCAACTCGAAGATGTCCTTCTGGATCGGCGCGTTCGCCCGCGCGACCGTGGCCTTCAGGTCGGTCAGTCGGGCGACGAGGTCGGCGCGCTCGGCGAACGCGGCCCGCACGTCGATCTGTTCGGCGGTGCCCTGCGTGGAGTTGTACGTCTGGACCGTCTGCGTCAGCTTCGCGACCTTGCCCGCGACCCGGTTCTTCAGCTTCAGCGCCTTCGCCAGCGTGATGTTCAGCGTGTCTGCCATCGGTAGCCCTCCGTAGTTGAGAAGACGGACACGACCGAGCGCTGTGGGTTCAGGGAAATCGCACACTTCGGTAGGTAGGATAGGTATCATGTCGGCTCCCACCACCCGGAGAAGCCAGCCATGCCGCGTTTCGCGCTCGCTGTGTTCGCGCTCGTTATCCTCCCGTCGCTCACCTTCGCGCAGAACATCGAACTGGAGGTCAACGCCGCTGAGCTGGCCCGGAAGGTGATTCACGTTCGCGTGACGATCCCGGTCGCGCCTGGACAGGTCGCGTTGCACTACCCGAAGTGGATTCCCGGTCGGCACCGGCCCGTGGGTCAGATCTCGAACGTGACCGAGTTCCGCGTCAAGGCCGGGGGCAAGGCGGTCGAGTGGAAGCGCGACGACGCCGACCCCTTCACCATCAACGTCACCGTGCCGCCAGAAATCAAGGAGATCGAAGTCACCTTCGACCTGCTGCTCGCGGCCGGTGCCGAAGGCGGCGCGCAGTTCATGACCGTCGCGTCGCCCAAGCTGATGACGCTGAACTGGAACGATGTCCTCGTATATCCCAAACTCGCAAAGCCGCTGGGCCTCACGTTCGACGCCGCCGTGAAACTCCCGGCCAACTGGAAGTACGGCACCGCGCTCGTCACGAAGGATGAGAAAGACGGGAAGGTCGCGTTCAACGAAGTTACGCTTGAAACGCTCATCGATTCGCCGCTGCTCGCGGGCGAACACGTCCGCGAAATTCCGCTGGGCGAAGAGAAGGGCAAGCACCGCATCGTACTCGCGTGCGACAGCGCCGATGGCCTCGAAGTGCCGGAGGCGACGCTGAAGGCGTGGAACAAACTCCCGGCCGAAGCCGCGGCACTGTTCGGCCCCGCGAAGCCGTACACGAACTACACCTTCCTGCTGGGCCTGAGCAACCACATCCCGCGCGCCGGCATCGAACACCACCAGTCGAGCGACAACCGGTTGTCCGAACTCGCGCTCGTGAAGGCCGGCGAGCGCAAGGCGTCGGCCACACTGCTGCCGCACGAGTTCGTTCACGCGTGGAACGGCAAGTTTCGCCGCCCGGCCGACATGATCGTGCCCGACTACCAGAAGCCGCAGCAGACGCGCCTGCTGTGGGTGTACGAAGGACTCACGAACTACTTGGGGTGGCTGCTCGCGGTGTGCACGGGTCTGTACACACCCGAAGAGGGGCGCGACTACCTCGCGATGACCGCGGCGCGCATGACCAACGTGAAGGCCCGCGGGTGGCGCCCGTTGGACGACACCGCGTCGGCCGCGAGCGTCCTCTTCGACGCGACCGGCGCGTGGCGCTCGGCACGCCGTTCGGTGGACTTCTACGACGAGGGCACGCTGTTGTGGCTCGAAGTCGATGGACTCATCCGCACGCAGACGAAGGGCGCAAAGTCACTCGACGACTTCTGCGCCGCGTTCTTCGGCGGCGGTCAGGGGAAGGCAGAGGTCGAGGGCTATTCACTCGAAAACGTCCTCGACGCGCTGAACGCGGTCGCGCCTTACGACTGGAAGGCGTACTTCGCGCGCCGCGTGGAAGTCGCGGCCGAAACGCCGCCGCTCGAAGGCATCACCGGCGGCGGGTGGGAGCTACGGTACACCGAAAAGCCCACCGACCTGTTCGCCACGATGGAAGGACTCGCGAAGGGCGTGAACCTGTCGGACTCGGTGGGCTTCTCGGTGAGCGCCGACGGGTTGATCGGCGATACCATCCCGGATTCGCCGGCCGCGAAAGCCGGCCTCGCGCCCGGAATGAAACTGGTCGCGGTGAACGGCCGCCGGTTCGCGACGGACAACCTGAAGACCGCCGTGGCCGCGACCAAAACCGGCGGCAAACTCGAACTGCTCGCGGAGAGCGGCGACTTCTTCAAGACGCACGCGCTCGACTACAAGGGCGGACTACGCTACCCGCGCCTGGAGAAAGTGGAAGGCAAGGCAGATGTGCTGGCAGAGGTGGTGAAGCCGAAGGCGAAGTGAGCGTGCGAAAAGAAAGGCAGTGTTATACTTCGCGCGGCCAGAGGTAAGACGATTCGTTCTTGACGAGCCGGAAGCGTAAGCGACGGATAATGGCTGTCCGTCGCTTACGCTTCCGGCTCGTCAAGAACGTCTCAATCGCGACCGTGCGAAGTATAACCACGGAGGCACAGAGGGCACAGAGAGGACTGAGGAGAGGCAGTTCAAAAGCAACTCTGCTTCTCTCGGTCGCTGTTTCGTCCTCTTCTTTTCATTGCGCTTTCGAGGCTCCTTCAAATGCCGTACCCGCAGTTCAACCGGTCGCAGTTGCGGCTCCAGCCGCTCGCGAACCGCAAGCACGACCTCACGCTCGACGTGCTGCTGCCGCTCGACGCGGGCACGTTCGCGCACCCTTCGATCCCGCTCATCGGGCAGCGGCTCGCGGAAGCCAAATCGCGCGGCGCTTCGCGCATCCTGATGATGGGCGCGCACGTGCTGCGGGCCGGCGCGCAGCGTCACCTCATCGACCTCATGGAACGCGGCCTCGTCTCGCTCATCGCGATGAACGGCGCCGGGCCGATTCACGACTGGGAGTTCGCGCTCATCGGCGCCAGTACCGAGAGCGTCGCGCGGTACGTGTCGTCGGGCGAGTTCGGGCTGTGGGAAGAAACCGGCAAGATGAACGACGCCATCACGCGCGGCGTGAAGGACGGCATGGGTCTGGGCGAGAGCGTGGGCCGCGCGATCGCGGAGGGCTTCTTCCCGCACAAGCACGCGAGCGTGCTGGCCGCCGCGTACCGGCTGAAGATTCCCGTCACGGTCCACATCGGCATCGGCTACGACATCATTCACGAACACCCGAACGCCGACGGCGGCGTGCTGGGGCGCGCGAGCTACACGGACTTCCTCGTGTTCGCGGAGCAGATCAAGAAGCTCGAAGGCGGCGTCGTGCTGAACTTCGGCACGGCCGTGATGGGGCCGGAGGTGTACCTGAAGGCGCTCGCGATGGCGCGCAACGTCGCCCACCAGAACAACGAGCGCATCGCGAAGTTCACGACGGCGGTGTTCGACCTGATTCCGCTCGGCGACGACTTCCACGCCCAGGCGCCGAAGACCGACCCGCGATACTACTACCGGCCGTGGAAGACGATTCTGGTGCGGACGGTCGCGGACGGCGGCGAGAGCTTCTACGTGCAAGGCGACCACAAGGACACGGTGCCGGCCGTGTGGGGCGCCGCGGTGGGCGCGGAGAAGGGCTAGCGCGGCCGCCCCATGTAGACGAGGCGGGGCGTGTCCTCGTCGGGGTTGGCGCGGATCGCGGCCAGCAGCGCGGCTTGGACGCTCATGGTGGAGAAATCATATCCGTTGTGCGGCCGCGTGTTGAGCTTTCGACGTAACTTCTCAATAATCCGAGATCTTGGCGCAGCTCATCGGGGGTCATTTCCCTACCTTCATTGCCATGAAGGTGGAACTTCCTGACATCAACCCCGAAGATCGAACGCCTACGGTCGAGGCGCTACTCGGGATCATCCGCCTGGTGCT